>JBBDRM010000059.1 GCA_040905475.1 Actinomycetota bacterium | reverse complement strand
TGGCTCCCGTGGGCACATGGTGGGCACATTTGGTCTACGATCTGTGCCCATGGCGTCGATCTCCTTCGCCGAGCGCACCAACGCCGACGGCACCTTCACCGTCACCGTTCGCTATCGCGACACGTCTGATCGGCAGCGCAAGAAGTCCTTCCGCGAGGCGACCGAGGCCAAGACGCGGAAAGCCGCGAAGGACTTCGCCTCCAAGCTCCGGGTGCAGCTCGCCGAGGGCGACTACGTGGACCCGAACATCGGCAAGCGCCGCTTCGGCGAGGTGGCCCGGCTGTGGCTGAACGAGGCCAACCCCTCCAAGCGCGAGAGCGCCTGGGCGAGGGACGAGATCGTCATCCGGGTCCACCTGGCACCGCTCGAGAACATGCCGATCGCCAAGGTCCAGCCGAAGGACGTGCGGGCGCTGGTCGCCAAGTGGACCGAGACGCTCGCCCCGCGGACCGTGCACCGGAACTACGGCGTGCTCCGAGCGATCTGCCGCTGGGCGGTCGGCGAGGACATCCTCCGGCGCTCGCCGTGCCGGGGAATCCGGCTGCCCTCGAAGGGTGGATCGCCAACGGGCCAAGCGCTGACCGCCGACCAACTGGTTCGGCTCGTCAAGGACATGGAGCCAGAGAACCAGACCATGACGTGGGTGATGGCGCTCCTCGGCCTGCGCTGGGGCGAGGCCGCAGCGATCAAGGTTCGCTCGATCAAGTTCGGCAATCCGTCCGAACTGATCGTGACCGAGACGGTTCAGCGGGGGATCGGGGGCCGGCGGTTCGTCGGCCCGCCGAAGTCCGACGCCGGCCAACGGCGGCTCTCGATGTCGAAGCCGCTGTCGGACCTGTTGGCAGCGCAGCTCGCCCGCCGAGGACTGACCGCCGCGGACGAGAACGAGCTGGTGTTCGTGAACTCGGCTGGCGAGCTGTGGGATGCCACGAATTGGAGGCGCCGAGTTTGGAAGCCTGCAGCTATCAAGGCTGGACTGGCTCGGATGGTGGAGGTCGACGGGAAGAAGCACTACGAGGGGATCACCCCGCACGACCTCCGGCGCACGAACGCCACAGCGATGGTGGGTGCGGACGTTGACATCAAGACCGCCCAGACCCGCCTCGGTCATTCCGATGTGAGGATGACGTTGGACCTCTACGCCAGGGTCCTGGCGGAGCGGGACCAGGGAGCCGCCGATGCTGTCGCCGA
>JBBDRM010000058.1:28593-39143 GCA_040905475.1 Actinomycetota bacterium | reverse complement strand
GCTCGGCGACGGCGTCCCAGAACGGCTGCGTGTCGCGGTCGGCGACCGGCTTCGGCGGGAGCGGCGGCGCGGTGCTCACCACGGCTCCTTCGAGAGCACCATCGCGCCGGTGGGCACGACGTTCCCCCCGGTCACGAGGCAGTGCTTCACGTCGGCGACCTGCGTGGTCGAGACGCCGCGCACCTGACGCACGGCCTCGACGATCAGGTTGAACCCGTGGACGTACGCCTCGGAAAGTCCACCGCCTGAGGTGTTGTAGGTCAGGCACTCGTCGGAGGCGACGTACGCCGCCCCATCTCCCGCTCCACAGAACCCAAACTCCTGGAAGAACAGCGGCACTTGAGGAGTGAAAGCATCGTAGATCTGGACGACGTCGATGTCCTCGGACTTCAGGCCGGTGTTGCGCCACAGCTCCGGCGCGACGAACGCGTTCGGCGAGCGCGTGAGATCGTCGCCGTAGTAGTTGGTCATCGCGTAGACATGGGGCCCGCTGCCGAGCGCGTACCCGGTGACGTACGAAGGCGCCTCACGCAGATCCAGGTCGGCGGCCCGTTCGGCCGCGACCAGCACGATCGCGAGCGCCCCGTCGGTCTCGAGGCAGTTGTCGAACAGGCAGAGCGGCTCGGCGATCATCCGCGAGGCCATGTAGTCGTCCATCGTCATCGTCTTGTGGTGCATCATCGCCATCGGGTTACGGTTCGCGTGGCCCCGGATCGTCGTCGCGACCCGGCCGAAGTCCTCGCGGCTCCACCCCCACGTGTGCATCCAGATGCGCGCGAGCAACGCGATACCGTCGACGGGGCGCACGATCCCGAACGGCCGCTCGAACTGGTCCTGGTTCTCGGCGATCATCTGACCGGCCCACGGCCGCCCGCCCGACGAACGGTTACGCGACCGCCACACCACGACGCAGTCGGCGAGGCCGAGTTCGATCGCCGCACACGCGAGCGCGACCGTCGGCGGCCCCGCACCGCCGCCGTAGTCCTGCGCGCCGAACCAGCGGAGGTTCGGCACGCCGAGCACGCGCGCCATCTCCATCTCGGTGGTGGGCTGCCAGACGTAGCGGCAGATCCCGTCGACGTCCTCGGCAGTGAGACCCGCGTCTGCGAGCGCGCCTTGGATCGCGAGCGCGCCGGTGTGGCGCTCGGTCATGCCGATGTCCTTCGAGTATGGCAGCGCGTGCATCCCTACGACGACGGGCTGCCTGTTCTTGGTTCGGATCATCCGCTCTCCCGCTTTTCTGACGAGCCGTCAGATTCTATCGGCCGGTAGCATGACCGTATCCTGCGATGAAGCGGACCCTGGTATCGGTCACGAGCGCCGCGCTGTGCGTCACGGCGCTCGTCCCAGCCTGGGCGGCAAGCGATCCCCACCGCTCTAAACAGTGGGGCCTGACCATGATCCGCGCGGACGAGGCGTGGGCGGCGAGCAAGGGGTCGGGGGTCACGATCGCGGTCGTCGACACCGGGATCGACCTCGACCATCCCGATCTCAAGAACAAGATCGTGGGAACGGTCTCATGCATCGGCGGGACGTGCACTACGGGCGGGAACGACGACAACGGCCACGGCACGCATGTCGCGGGCATCGCCGCCGCGGTTACCGGGAACGGCATCGGCATCGCCGGGGTTGCACCGAGTGCGAAGCTTATGCCGGTCAAGGTCCTCGAGGAGGATGGGTCCGGTGATTGCGACGATATCGCCATCGGGATCCGCCACGCGGCCGACCACGGGGCGCGCGTGATCAACCTGTCGCTCGGCCCGGAGCTCCCCGGCCTGCTCGCCGTCTTGCTGCAAGGCGGCTGCATCAACGGCCTCGAGGCAGCCGCGACGTATGCCTGGAACAAGGGCATCTTCGTCGTGATCGCCGCCGGGAACAACGGTCTGAATTCGGCTTACGACAGCACAGCGCTCGAGGTCGTCGGCGCCACCGGCCCGGGCGATCGACCCGCCTCCTATTCGAACAGCGGCGCGGATGTCTACGCGCCCGGCGGTGATGCCTCCTCGTGCTCGGCGAGCACGTGCATCTTCTCAACGTGGCTCGGTGGCGGTTACGCGCTCGAACAAGGGACGTCGATGGCGGCGCCGCACGTGTCGGGGATCGCAGCGCTTCTCTTCGCCCGCGGTTATTCCAACACACAGATCCGCCAACGTCTGGCCGCAACCGCAGACAACATTGACGGGATCCTTCGCGTGAACGCGGCGCGCGCCGTTGGCCCCGCCCCGTCCACGCCGAAGGCGTCACCGAAGCCTTCCCCGAAGAAGTCCTCGCCGGCCGCGCCGCCTCAGGGGAGCGACACCCCGTCGGCGACCCCGACGCCGTCGGTGCTGCCCACGAAGCTCACGCCCTCCTCGACGCCGTCGCCGATGCCGACAGAGAGCAGAGCTGCTCTCGCAGCCCGCCCCGGCCCGCCCGATGGTTCCGGGGCGACCCGGCCCGCGATGATCGTCGTCGCGGCGTTCGTGCTCGGGCTCGTTGGGTTCGCGATGGCGCGGAGGACCCGGCGTCGAAGCGCCGGACCCTAAGGAGCCAGAGTTCCCGCGACCGCCTCCGCGAGGTCGTCGGACTTCCCGAAGCGCGTCGACATCAGCACGGCTCGCTTCAGGTACAGGTGTGCGTCGACCTCCCACGTGTACCCCATCCCGCCGTGCACCTGGATCGAAGCCTTCCCGTTCGCGAGCGCCGCGTCGCCCGCGAGCAGCCTCGCGCCGGCGACCGCGCGATCGACGTCGCCGGCCCCCGGGTCGTCGCACATCACCGCGGCGGCGTAGGTGCCGACGCGGGCGACCTCCTCGCGCACGAGCATGTCGGCGCAGATGTGCTTCACGGCCTGGAACGAGCCGATCGGCCGGCCGAACTGCTTCCGCTCCTTCGCGTATGCGACGGCGGCCTCCGTGCATGCCGAGGCGATCCCCACGAGCATCGCCGCAGCCAGCACGGCGCCTTCGCGCCGCCACCGCGCGACTTCCTTGGGCCCGGCGATCTTGTCGCCTTTCGGGAGATGCTCGAGCAGGTACATCGGGGTGAGCGGATCCAGCGGCTGGCGAACCGGGATCGCCCCGAGATGCTGCGGATCGACCAGCCAGAGACCCTTCGGATCGATCACCACGAGGGTGTCCAGCGCAGGCAGCTGGCCGACGACCGGCGGCGTCCGTTCGCGATCGATGAGCCCGACGACACGTTGTCCGTCGAGCGCGCCCTCGATCAGCGGCACCGAGAGATGGGTCGAGATCACCGGCCCGGGCACGAGCGCCCGGCCGAGCTCCTCGTAAACCAGCGCGGCTTCGGTCATCCCAAGTCCGACGCCACCCTCCGACTCGGGCTGCCGCAGCGAGAACACCCCGGCTTGTCCGAGCTCGTGCCACAACGTCCGGTCGATGCCCCCGGCGTCCTCGAGCGCGCGCACCCGGTCCATGGGGAACAAGCGCTTGCAGACGTCGCGCATCCCCTGCTGGAGCGCGCGCTCGTCGTCGCCGAGGTCGAAGTTCAAACCGCCGGCTCCTTCGGCAGGCCGAGGATGCGCTCGCCGACGATGTTGCGCTGGATCTGCGAGGTCCCCGCGGCGATCGTGAGCGACATCGACTGGAACCAGCGCTCGACGTGGATGCCGCTCTCGATGCCCCCGACGTCCTCCATCCCGAGCGCCGCGCGGTCGAGCAGCTTCATCGTGAGATCGCCGAGCCGGGCGCGCACCTCCGAGTACGCGAGCTTGAACACCGAGCCGCCGAGCCCCGGCACTCCGGTGCCCCGCTCGGCCTGGGTGACGT
Source organism: Actinomycetota bacterium (assembly GCA_040905475.1). NCBI lineage: Bacteria > Bacillati > Actinomycetota > Actinomycetota bacterium. The sequence goes on along the minus strand of JBBDRM010000058.1, from coordinate 35,376 downwards.
TGCGGCGCGTCAGCGCCCAGAGCGCGTCGAGCTCCGCGGCGATCCTCCCGAGGTCGCGCCGCAGCCCGGGATCGTCCCAGGCCTTCCCGTCGCCGCGCGGGATGCGCTGCGCGAGTCCGGCGACGTGCTCGACGAGGCTCATCGTACGGATCAGCTCTCCGACGAACGCGGTGCCGCGCTCGAACGAGAAGGTCACCATCGCGACGCGCCAGCCGTCGTTCTCCTCCCCCACCCGGTTCTCGACGGGGATGCGCACCTCGTCGAGGAACATCTGCGAGAACTCGGTCGAGCCGGTGATCGTGCGGAGCGGCTGGATCTCGATGCCTTTCGCGTCCATCGGCATGATCAGCCAAGTGATGCCCTTGTGCTTGGGGGCGTCGGGGTCGGTCCGCACCAGCAGCTCGCAGTGGTCGGCGACGTGGGCGAATGACGTCCAGATCTTCTGCCCGGTGACGACGTAGTGGTCGCCGTCCCGGACCGCTTTCGTGGACAGGGCCGCGAGATCGCTACCCGCGCCGGGCTCTGAGAACCCCTGGCACCAGACCTCCTCGCCCCGCAGGATCCGCGGGAGGTGACGCTGCTTCTGCTCGGGGGTACCTTCGGCGATCAGCGTCGGGCCCGCGTGCAACAGGCCGACGAAGTTCACGCCGACGTAGGGCGCGCCTGCGCGTTCGGTCTCTTCGAGGAAGATCAGGTGCTCGGTCGGCGTCGCGCCGCGGCCTTCGACTTCGCTCGGCCAGTCGATACCGGCGTAACCGGCCTCGAATAGCATCTGCTGCCAGCGCGTGTCCCACGCGCGCCGGGCCGGCCAGTTGTCTTGGCCTGGCTTCGGGGGCAGCGACGGCAACGCATCCTCGAGCCAGGCGCGCAGCTCCGCGCGGAAGCGCTCGTCGGAGTCCGAGTACCGAAGGTCCATCGAGCGTCAGGATATCGGAATCTGACGGGTCGTCAGATTCCCCGCCCCAGCCGATCGGACAGCATCACCACAACTGGTCGGTGTACGTGTCCGTGCCCGGCACCGTCGGGATGAACGGGCCGCTGAAGACGCAGCGCGCCTTCCCGGTCGCGTCGATCGCCTTGCCGAGGCCGGCGAGCTCCGACTCCCAGTCGTCGGCCGGGTCGCGATCGGTGAACCACATGATCAGCAGACGACGTCCGTCGGACTCGACGCGCGGGATGTCGGCCGGCGCGCCGTCGGGGATCGGAACCGGCGTGAACACCAGCGCCATCGCCGCGGACGTTCCCTCGATCGCCGTCGGTAGATGCTCGTCGCGGAGCCACTCGCCGACGGCGTTGCGGTCGCCGGCGTCGGTCGTCTCGACGAAGGTCGTTACGAGCCCCGGGAACCGGTGGTCGAGCGCGAGCTCGGGCGGCACGCCGTCGGCGTCGCGGAACGCGCCGCCGCGGTACCGGTACATCTTGGTGTGGATGTGATCGCGGTCTCCGAACATCCGGTCGGCCTTGTGGAGACGGTGCACCTCTTTCGCGCCCCACGTCCCCCACTCGTCCTGCTGGGAACGCTCGATCCAGTAAAGCGCGAGGTAGGAGCCACGCATCGGGTCGTCGGTGATCGCCGGCTCGGGCACGTAGCGCAGCTCCTTGTACGGCTTCGTCGCGACGAAGCGCGCGCCGGCCAGGATGCCGGGCCCGACGAGACAGCCGGCATAGAAGTGGTCCCGTTCGTACCAGCGGTTGTAGGCGACCTCGTGTCCCTTGTGGGGCTCGACCAGGGTGAACAGGATCGAGCCGAGCTTGATCGGGAAGTCCTCCACGTCAGTCGATGATGGTCATGCCGCCGGCCGGGGAGTCCTCCCACACGAGCACGGCGGGGACCTCGCCGGTGTTGACGATCAGCTCGGCGGTCTGGTTCTTGCCGACGACGACCTGGACGCGGACCGGCTTCTCGTCTTCCATGGCGTCGGCGATCTGGGCGCGGAGCTTCTCGACGTCGGCTTCGTCGGGCAGCGTCCATCGTTCCCCGCCGGGCTCCGCACCGAGCTTGAGATACTTCCCCATGGGACATCCCCCTTCTCGCTCGTCGGGTCGATGCTACGCCAGGACGCGCGCCGGTTGCATCGCGGCCGGGCCGGAAGGATGCTGACGCTGTGAGCGACGAGCCCTTCCCCTTCGAGCAGCTGGACTATCTCTACATCCCGAGCACGGACGTGGCCGCGGACGCGAAGTACTTCGCGGACGTCCTCGGTGGGTCGCTCGTGTTCGCGATCGCGGACGGCGGCACCCGGGTCGCGATGGTCAAGATGACCGAGGATCCGCCGGCGCTGTTGTTCACCGACCACGTGGAGGGTGAAAGGACGATCTTCATCTTCCGGGTCGCGAACCTGCGCAATGCTTTGACCGTATTGTCGAAGCGAGGCTGGGAGAGCGAGGAGACCTTCGAGATCCCGCAGGGCCCGTGCTGCTCCTTCACATCGCCGGACGGCCAGCGGGTCGCGCTCTACCAGCGGACCCGGCCGGACGTCGAGACGCATTTCATCGGGCGAAAGGACTTCTGAGCGTCCGGTTCTTCTCGTTCCGTCGAAGCGTGACCGAAAACCTACGCTGGGCGGACGTTTTGGGACACGCTTCGGCCGGCGGCGAGCAACTTCGCAGCCTGTTCCCGAAGCTCGAACTTGAGGACCTTTCCGCTGGCGTTGACCGGGAGCGCGTCGACGACTTCTACCAGGCGGGGAACCTTGTAGTTGGCCATCTGCTCGCGCGCCCACGTGATCACTTCGTCGGGATCGACGGTCTCACCGGAGCGGGGCACGACGAAGGCGACGCCGACCTCGCCGAGACGCGGATCCGGTGCGCCGACGACCGCGGCTTGCGCGACTGCGGGATGGCGCATCAGCTCGCCTTCGATCTCGGCAGGGTAGGCGTTGAACCCGCCGACGATGAACATGTCCTTCTTGCGGTCGGTGATCCGGATATAGCCGCGCTCGTCCATGACTCCGACGTCGCCGGTGTGGAGCCAGCCGTCGGCGTCGATCGTCTCGGCGGTCTGCTCGGGATCCTCGAAGTAGCCCTTCATCACGTTGTAGCCGCGGATCACGACCTCGCCGGGCTCGCCGCGAACAACCTCCTTCCCGGCGTCGTCCACGATCCGGACCTCGGTGTCGGGGATGGCACAGCCCGAGGTGTTCGCGATCGTCTCGGCGTCGTCGGTGGGACGGCACATCGTGGCGGTGCCGGTGGACTCGGTAAGACCGTACGCCGTCAGGACCTTCTCGAAGCCGAGCTCGTCGCGCATCGCCTCGATCAATGCGACGGGGACGACCGCCGCCCCGGTGACCGCAAGCCGGAGCGACGAGAGGTCGAAGGACGTGCGCTCGGGGTGGTTGAGGATCGACTGGTATAGCGTAGGCGGGCCCGGCAACGCCGTCACGCGCTCTTCCGCGATCCGCGCGAGAACGCTCGGCGCGTCGAAGACCGCGTGCGGGATGATCGTCGCGCCGCGCATGAGGCACGCGAGGATCCCGGCCTTGTACCCGAACGTATGGAAGAAGGGGTTGACGATCAAATAGCGGTCACCCTCGCGCAGCCCCACAGCGCGAGACCAGACCTGGAAAACCCGCATGCTCTGGGCGTGTGTCGTCATGACGCCTTTGGGCTTCCCGGTGGTTCCCGACGTGAAGATGATGTCCGAGAGGTCGTCGGGCCGTACCTCGGAAACGCGCAACGCTTCCTCCTCCGCCGTTGCGTGCTCGGCGTCGTGGATGAACGCGGCGAATGGCTCAGTTCCCCGGATCGGCTCGCCGCGAAGGAGCACGATCCGCTCGAGGCTCTCGAGCTCCTCCACCGGACGGCCGTTCGCGACCGGGCCGTGCGCCTCGCGCAGCATCTCGGGGTAGTCGAAGCCGAGGAAACCCCGCACGGTGAACAGCATCCGCGCACCGCTTCGTTGGATCACGTAGCCGGCCTCGCGTCCCTTGAAGCGCGTGTTGATCGGTACGAGCACCCCTCCTGCCGACACGACGCCGAGGGCGGCGACGATCCACTCCCAGCAGTTGGGCGCCCATATGGCGACCCGATCGCCGGAAACAAGGCCAGCAGAGATCGCCGCGCGCGCAGCCTCGCTCACGCGGCCGGCAAGCTCGCGGAAGTCAAGGCGGAGATCTTCATCGACCACCGCCTCGACGGCCCCGAAGTCACGTGCCGCTGCGCGGACGAGCTCGGGGATTGTCTGCGGATCGGATGTGTCTGCCACGGCGCTCTCCCGGATCTGACGGTGCGTCAGATCCTATAGACCGTTGCGAGCACCCACATCTCGGCCGGAGCTTGCCGACCTGCCCCCGATCGCAGGGCCCGAAGCCTCTCCACTCGATGTGGACCGTAAGTCAAAGTGGGGTGCAGACCTTCTCGGGATCGGCAAAGGAGGCAGGGTGAAGGACCGCGTCGCAGTCCTCGGCGCCGGAGCCTGGGGAACGGTCGTGGCGCGTCATTGTGTCGAGAATGGATCACCGACTTCGCTTTGGGCTCGGCGGTCGGAACTCGCGCGCGCGATCAACACGCGGCACGTGAACGTCGACCATCTGCCGGGCATCGGTCTTCCTCCGTCACTCCACGCCACCGCGGATCTGGAGGACGCCGTTTCCGGGGCATCTACGATCCTCGTTGCCATCCCATCGCGAGCGTTTCGCAGGCCGATGATCGAGGTGGGGCCGATGATCGACCCGAACGCGACCGTCGTCAGCCTCACGAAGGGCATCGAGGCCGACTCCCTCCTTCGGATGACCCAGGTGATCGCCGACGCCGGCGGCGTGCCGGCCGGCAGAGTGGCCGCGTTGAGTGGCCCGAACCTGGCAGGAGAAGTCGCGCGCGGGCAGCCGACCGCAACCGTCGTCGCGTGCTCGGACATCGCGCGGGCCAAGAAGGTCCAACAGTTGTTCCACCACCGCTCGTTCTTCTGCTTCGCAAACGACGACGTCGTCGGGGTCGAGATCGGCGGCGCGTGTAAGAACGTGATCGCGCTCGCGGCCGGGATGTCGGACGGATTGGGCTTCGGCGACAACTCAAAGTCCGCCCTGATCACGCGTGGTCTCGCCGAGATCGCCCGCCTCGGTGTGGTGCTCGGCGCGCAACTCCAGACCTTCCTCGGGCTCGCGGGGATGGGCGATCTGGTCGCCACGTGCATGAGCACGCTCTCGCGGAACCACCGCGTCGGCTGTGAGATCGGCAAGGGTCGCTCGCTCGACCAGATCGAAGCCGAGATGAACGAGGTGGCCGAAGGCGTTTCCTCATGTCGCCCGATCCTGGCCTTGGCTCGGCGCGCAGGAGTGAAGATGCCGATCGCGTGGCGCGTGGAAAAGATCCTGTTCGAGGGCGCGCGCCCCGAGGACATGCTGATGGACATGATGATTCGCGCACCGGAGGCCGAATTCCGAGACATCACCGCCGGCTCGATAAGGCGTGCCGGCTAGCGTTCGCGCGATGCTGCCGATGCAGCGCCGGAGAAGCTCACATCCTCTCTCCGTAGGGCCGAGGCTCTGGACCTCCGATCCACGGCCGATGGACCTGCGCAAAATCAGACCGAGGCGTAAGCGACAGGGTGCCGGTCCCATCGAAGGAAACGATGTGGAGGGTCTCCTTGGCCTCCGAGCCCATCCCGGGAGCGCTTTCCGGACGCCGAGATCGTCGCGCGCGGGCAGCTCAGTCGGGGTCCAGGGTAACTGCCCGCTTGCGCTAGTCCGGGATGACGGCGAGGAGGACCGGAGACGGACGTTCTCGCCGGAAGATCGATTGGATGGCTCGTATCGGCTTGATGACGATCAGGTCGCGACGGTACTTGCGCCGGAACTCGGGCTCCAACCGGGACACCTCGGACTGAGGAAGGATCGTCGCTCGCCCGTTCACGCGCGGCCCCACCTCGCGGCCCCGTGCCGAGCAGAGCGCGACCGCCACGTGGGGATCGTTCTTGATCCGCTTGACCTTGCCCGCGCCGGCCTCGGTCTCGATGAGCAGCCGCCCGTGCTGAGCGACAAACCACACCGGTGTCGAAACCGCCGTCCCGTCCCGCTTGTACGTCGTGATGCTGAGGTACTTGCCGCGGAAATCTCCGCCGAGCGCCATGCCGGCAGTCCCGCCGACCACGCGAACACTGGAACCGGCCCGGATCGGTGTCGTCGTCATCATCGTCGATCGCCTCCTCTTCGGTTCGCCGGACCATCAAGTGCCGTCAACATGAGAGCGAGTTCACCTCGATTGCGCGACATGTTCTCGGCCCGCCTCCTGATAGTCGGGGCATCGCAAGCCCTTCGGATCGAGGACAACATCGCTTGTCGACTCAGGATGAGCCCGGTCGGGCGTCGTGGGACAGGGTCGGCAGCCCCTCGTGTCAGGGGCCCTTCAGAGAGATCCTCTGAGGCAGGACGGCTTGGCTATGAGGCTCTAACCGTCGCGCCCGCAGCCCGTTCCGGCGCGACGATCGCCTCGATCGGCTCCGACGGTGGTTGGGCTTCGACGATGCGACGCAGCGCCCTGAGCGAAACGAGCGGTGACGGGGCCGTGTCGACCGTGACGGCCGTCGGCCACGGATCCGCTCGATCGGCCATCAACCGCGCGATCTCAGGCGTCGCGTCGGACGCGTTCGATGATCCGGCGCTCCTTCGCGCGATCCTGGCCGCGGCAACCGGTGCCGGAGCCGTGCACCGCACCTCGAGGAGATCGGCCCCGGCAGAGTGCGCAGCGCCTGCGGCCTCGTCGCGGAGGTGGACGTCGCTCCAGGACGCGTCGAGGACCACCGACTCGCCGAGCGCGATGATCGCGCGGGCTCGCGCGATCATC
>JBBDRM010000058.1:23270-28583 GCA_040905475.1 Actinomycetota bacterium | reverse complement strand
GCGCGGTACGTCGCACGGGTCGTTTCGCCCGCGTAGAGGCCCTCACCGTATGGGGCGGGGGCCGGCGTCGAGGGCGGAATTCCGGCGAGCTCCTTACGGGTGTCATCGGAATGCCAATGAGCCCAGCCGCGATCCTCGGATATCAGGTGCGCGAGCGTGGTCTTGCCGGTCCCCGGCAGGCCGCCGATGAGCACGAGCCGGACCCGCGCCCGCTCGAGATGTCGGACGGCTATCTCCAGCAAGCGTGCGGCTTCGGCGGCCGCCTCGGGATCTCCTTGCTCGGCGCGCAGGCAGGCGACTTTGGAGCGAACCTGTGCGCGATAGGCGATGTAGTGGTGCACGAGCGGCTCCGGCGCGTCCTCACCGGAGAACTCGCGATACCGATTGACGAACTCCACGGCCAGATCGGGACGTCCGAGCCGCTCCAGATCCATCGCGAGGAAGGCGATATCGGAGAGGACGTCGCCGTATCGCAGCCGGTCGCTGAACTCGATGCAATCCAGGATCCGGGGCCCGTCGGGCAGACAGAAGATGTCGTCGGCCAGAAGGTCCCCGTGGCCGTCGCGGATCTTGCCCGCCGCGATCCGGTGGTCGAAGAGCGCACGGCGGCCGGCCAGGAACCCAACTGCGAGCCCCTCCGCCCGCGCCAGGGCCCCGGCGTCGAGATATCGGCCCGCGAACCGACGCACCTCCTCGAAGTTGTCCCGCCAGTTCTGGGCTACGGCCTCTGCCGTTGCGGCCGAGTCGATCTCCGCCGAGGTCGCCGCTTCGGCGTGGAACGCGGCCATCACCTTCGCGATCCGACGCATATGTTCGGCCGCGTCTCGGGAGCCGAGCAGGTTCGACAGCCGTCGGCTATCCGGCATGCGCCGCATCACGACCAGGTGGTCGCACGGTTCCCCGTCCGGACCGAGCACCGTCGCAACGCCCCGATACACGTCCGGGGCGAGGCGGCTGTTCAAAGCGACCTCACGCCGGCACGCGCTTTCGCGAGCTTCACGCGTCGAGAAGTCGAGGAACGGGAAGCGGACCGGCTTCTTCTGCTTGTACACGAGGTCGTTCGTAAAGAAGAGCGTCGCGGAGTGTGTCTCCAGGACCCGCGGGCGGTCGAGGGGCGCTTCGCGGTGGAGTTCGCACTCCGCCGACGCGTTCAATGGCGGGAGTGGTGCTTCGGTCCGCCGATATCGCGGAAGATGATCCAGGTGGTGATCAAAGCGGCCGCCCAAACCAAGAGCATCCAGGCGATCATCCCGACACCCCATCCGTAATCATGGAGGCCCCACATGGCTCCTCCTTTCATTTCGTCGGTCCCGCCCCCACCCGTGCCAGATCGAGCAGACGCCCGACCGCGGCGAGGATCTCTCGTGGGGGCGAGAACTTCTCTACGAACTCGATCGCCGACCGGCCCTCGATGTCGCGCGGCACCCCGATCGTCACGACGAGCATCGGGATGCGGCCGTAGACGTGGTGTCGGCGATACGCGCTGAGCAGATCCATGCCGCGATAGGTCCGGTGCCTCGTCGGCGTATACAGCGCGGTCGAGAACACGATCAGGTCGGCGACGTCGGGCAGCGGACAATGCCCGAAACGAAGAAGGCTGCATGCCGCAAGCGGAGACGGCGCGCCGCCGCACCGGATGACACGGTGACCCTGAGCCTCGAGGAGCCGCGCCTCGTACAGTCCGAGGTCGGGGATGTCCTCGATCAGCAAGATCGTCGCCATCAGGCGTCTCCCGGGATCCGTCGACGTGAAAGCCCTCGCACCGCGTCGATCAACTCCTCACGGTCTACCGGTCGCCGCAGCACCGTGACGCCTTCGTCGTCGAGCGGGTGCACCGAGTCTTCTTGTCCGCTCAGGGCGACCACCCGTTCACCGTGCTCCATGTAGTAGATCAACAGCTCCCATCCGGTCAGCCCCTGCATCGCATCGTCCGACGCCAGCCGCATGTCGAGCACGACCACGTCGGCGGCTCCCGCGAGCGGACACGGCGCGCCGCACGCAGCGATGCACGAGTAGTCCGGGGCCGAGGGCCCGGGGCAGTCCAGCACTTCGTAGCCGGCGTCCTCCAGCCAGCGGCCGATCTCGTTGCGCCGGACCGAATCGGGCTCCACGAGCAGAACCGCCGGGCCCATATGAAGCACCTCCTCATGGACAGATTGACAGCAGGACATCGAGCGCCACAGGGCCGAGAGACCCTTGCTGCGCGGGCCCCTCGCCCCTGCCGAATTGCCCCTCTCGCTGCGAGGCTGAACCCAGTAGAAGGAGGACACCGATGGACACCGCAGAGCCGCTATCGCTCGTGTTGTTCTCTGGGACCGACGACAAGCTCCAAGCAGCTGCGGTCTTGGCCGTCGGCGCCGCCGCCATGGAACGTCCGGTGAACGTATTCCTGCAGTACTGGGCTCTGGACGCATTCCGCGCCGACCGGATCAGAAAGGACCACGGCGCCGTGCCCGAAGCCGGCGTCGAGGGCGCCGCCGCGATGCGCATCGCTTCCGAGAAGGGGCAGCACTGGGCGGATCTGTTCACACAGGCGAAGGAGATCGGCGAGGTCGGGATCCACGCCTGCGCTCTCTCGATGGACATGTTCGAGATCACCAAGACCGACCTGGACCCGATCGTCGACGACGTCGAAGGCGTCGCGGCATTCATGGCCGAGGCGACCGGAGCGATCGTCTTTATCTAGAGGAGGAGTCATGACCACCGCAACGGTTACGAGGAGCATCGACGCCCGGGGCATGCCGTGCCCGGGTCCCCTCATGTCCCTCATCGGAGCGATCCGGGAAGGGACGGTCGGCGACGTGATCGAGGTGCTCTCCTCGGACGAGGGTTCGAAGACCGACATCCCCGCGTGGGTCGCGAAGGCGTCTCACGAGCTGGTTGAGACGATCCCCGAAGAAGGCTTCGCGCGCTTCGTGATCCGTAAGGCTCGGTGAGGGCGATGCCGGCGAGGGTCGTCGTTCTCGGCGGCGGCGTCGGTGGAACGCTCGTCGCCAACCTGATCGACAAGGAGCTCGGCCGGGACGCCCGCGTCACGGTGGTCGACCCGACGGGCATGCACGTCTATCAGCCGGGGTTCCTCTACGCGGCCCTCGGCCAGGCGAACGGCCGGTGGCTGGCTCGCGACGAGCGATTGCTTCTGCGCCGCGACGTCGGGCTCGTCATCGAGGCCGCCTCGCGCGTGGATCACGAGCAAGGATTCGTCGAGCTGGAGCGGGGAGGCTCGCTGCCGTACGACTATCTGGTGCTCGCAACCGGTGCCCGTCTTGTGCCGGAGCAGGTTCCCGGCATGACGGAGGGCGCGCACGAGTTCTATTCCCTGGCCGGCGCGCTGCGGCTGCGGGAGGCGCTCCGCGCGTTCGACGGCGGACACATCGTCATCGGTATCGCAGGGATCCCGTACAAGTGCCCGCCGGCACCGGTCGAGTTCACCCTGATGCTCGACGAGCACCTCCGGAAGCGAGGCATCCGCGAACGCAGCCGGATCACGCTCGCGTCGCCGCTCAACCGCGCGTTCACGATCGAGTCGGCATCGAAACTCGTTCAGCCGCTCATGGCCGAGCGCGGGATCGAGCTCGCCACGTTCTTCAACGTCGAGTCGGTCGACGCCGCGGCCCAGGTGGTGTCCTCGCTCGAAGGCGAGAAATCCTCTTACGACCTGCTCGTCCTGGTGCCTCCGCATCGGGGACAGAGCATGGTGGACGACTCGGGCCTCGGCGGGCCCGGCGGCTGGGTCCCCACCGACCCGGCCACGCTCCAGCATCGGTCGGCCGAGCGGATCTTCGCGATGGGCGACGCGACCGACCTCCCGATCTCAAAGAGCGGCTCGACCGCGCATTACGAGGCGCCCGTCGTCGCGAGCCGTATCGCCTCGCTGGTCCGCGGCACCGCGCCGCGGGAGTCGTACGGCGGAAAGGTGATGTGCTTCCTCGAGGTCGGCGGCGGACGTACGACCGTGCTGCGCTTCGACTACGAGCACCCGCCGGTGCCGCCGCAGCCATCGCGCCACTGGCACATGGCCAAATGGATGTTCAACCGCCTCTATTGGGCGACCGTGCCCAAGGGGCGGATCCCCGAGTTCCGCTCACGTAAGGAAAGGAGCGCGACATGAACGTCACCATCACGAAGACGCTGGATCTGAAGGGTCTGTCGTGTCCCCTCCCGATCGTGAAGACGGCGAAGGCCATGAAGGAGCTGCGGTCGGGCGATGTCGTCGAGGTACTGGCGACCGACCCGGGATCGGTTCCCGATTTCCAAGCCTGGTGCCGCGCGACGCGCAACGAGCTCATCGAGCAAACGGCAGAGGACGGCACCTATCACTATGTGATCAGGAAGAGGTGAGGACGATGACGACCGAGCTCGCCACCGCTGCGACGGAACTCGTCGAGGAAGAAGATCATCGCCTCGTGATATTCGCCTGGAGCGGGGACCTCGACAAGATCTGGCCCACGTTGATCCTGTCCACGACGGCCGCGGCGATGGGCTGGTCCGTCACGGTGTTCTTCACTTTCTGGGGGCTTTTCCCGCTCGTCCGCAACGACGTGCGCATCACGGGCGAGAACTGGATGCAGAAGATGATGTCGATGATGAACCGAGGCGGTACCGAGCATCTCAAGCTCTCGAAGATGAACTTCGCCGGCGCGGGTCCGAAGATGATGCGGAAGCTCGCGCACGACCACAAGGTTGCCGACCCGCAAGAGCTCCTCGAGATGGCGAAGGACATGGGCGTTCGCTTGGTGCCGTGCCAGATGACGATGGATCTCCTCGGACTGGATCGAGCCTCGCTGATCGATGGGCTCGACGAACCGGCCGGAGCGACGACCGCTCTGCTCGACGCCGACGGCGCGACGACCCTGTTCATCTAGGTGATCCCGATGGCAGCCATCGAGGTTCGGAACGCAGGAGGAGATCGATTCGGGATCAGGGTCCGCGATCACGGCCTCATCGTGGATCAGCCTCTGGAGGCCGGCGGATCCGACGTCGGGCCGACGCCGACGGAGTTGTTCGTGGCCGGCTTGGCGTCGTGCGTCGCGTTCTACGCCGGACGGTTCCTCCGCCGTCACGGTATGACCGCCGACGAGCTGGTGGTTGCGTGCGACTTCACGATGAGCGAAGACCCGCCGGCTCGCGTTTCGGCCGTGGAGCTCCGGCTGCAGCTGCCGAAGGGGTTCCCCGAGTCGCGCCGCACAGCGCTTCGGCGTGTGGTCGAGCATTGCACGGTGCACAACTCCATCCGCATCGCGCCGGATGTCACGATCGATCTCGGCGTGGACCGGCAGGTCGCGTAGTTTGGAACCGTCCCGGGGGGGGGGG
>JBBDRM010000058.1:0-23260 GCA_040905475.1 Actinomycetota bacterium | reverse complement strand
GCCGCTCCGCGGCGCGCCGGCCCAATCCCTACCGCGAGATCGCCTCGGCCGTGAGCTCCAACTCGGCGGCCAGCAGATCCCGGATCGAAACCATCCCGACGGGCCGGACGCCGTCGACGACCGGCAGGTGCCGGATGCCGAGAGCCAGCATCAACGACGCCGCTTCCCGGACGTCGGTGTCGGGAGAGACCGTCGTCGGAGCGGACGTGAGGTAGAACCGGATCGGGATGCGCCCAAGATCCGACCGGTCCGCCGTCGCCCGGACGATGTCGCGCTCGGTGATGATGCCGACGATGCTTCCGTGCTCGATCACGGCCAGCGAGCCGACCTCGTAGAAACGCATCCGGTCCGCGACTTCGGTGATCGACTCGTCGGGATGTGCGGCGAAGATGGGCTCGAGCTTCAGGTCTTGGACCTTCATCGTCCTCTCCCTCCCATCAAGCATTGGGTCGATACCAGCCTCTTCGGGAGACGTCGACGGACGTAGGGCCGATGGACCCTCCGGCGAACGGGCCTTCGACCCTGGGGGCGAGGCTTCGGGCGGGTCAAACTCCTTCTTGAGGAGGAGATGACATGGATACCATGCCTTCGAAACGCAGCCTGGTTGCCCTCGTGGGAGCGGAATCGGAGAGTCGTACCAAGCTCGCTCGAGCCCTTATCCGAAACGGCACGGCAGTGGTCATCTGCGGAGGACCGCCGGGATGTCCGCTCCTGCGAGGCGAGGAGTGCGCCATCGTAGAGAGCGTCGACGGCGTCGTCGTCATGCCACATCTCCCCGATGCGACGACCAGCGATGTCGCGATCGGCCTGACCCGATGCGCCTTCGAGACCAGGACCGCCATCGCGATCGAACCTTCCGCCGTCCACCCGTTGAGCGGAGCGACGCACCTGCCGGCCGGAGCTTCCGACGAGCTGGCCGGCGCGATCCGCGACCTCATCACCGCCCGCTGAGACCGAGGTCCCGAGCGCTCCGAGGCGTCAGGTGCCGAGGTCCCTGCGATCGATCAGCAAGAGCGAGACACCGAACAGCACGGTCGTCATCGCGACGAGGATCGCCGCGTGAACCGGATCCACGCCGTTGCGGAGCGGCTGCGCGTCGAAGAAGTAGTGGAACGGCGACAGGACCTGGTACGGGCGAAGACCTCCAACGACGGGTGCGAGCCCGTCCAGCAGGTAGCTTCCGACGCCCACTGCCGCCGTCGCCCCGGTTGCGACCGCCGTCGAGCCGGTCCCGGCGCCGAGCGCGAACGCCAGCGCACCGAAGACGAACGCGAGCAACGCGCAGCTGAGCATCGTCTGCGCCAGCTCGCCGAGGCCGATCTCCATCGAGAAGATCGCTGAGCCGGCAGCGAGCACCGCCCAGAAGACGGTAGCGATGCCGAGGGTCGCCAGGATCATCGCCAGGAACTTCTCGCCCGCCAGTCGCCGGCGCGACAGCGGCGCCGACAGCAGCAGATCGAGCGTGCCGCGACGTTCTTCGCCGGCGATCATGCGCGTCCCGAGCGCGACGGCGAACAGGATGAGCATGAGCGGGGCCATGAACGAGAAGACCTCGGTGTGCAGATAGCCGGCCGGCGTCCCCAGGTCGGTTCCGCCGAAGAAGGCACGCAGCGCCGCCGGCGCCCGTTCCATGAACCGTTCGAGCTCGCTCGCCGTGCTGGAGTAGCTGGGGTAGATGCTGGTGGTCATCAACGCGAAGAGCGCGAGCCCCAGGCTCCACCAGACGGCTTTGCGGCGCTGGTCGCGAAGCGATTTCGCGAGCACGTTACGCAGCACTGGTCTCCCTCCGCTCGCCGTAGAAGGAAAGGAAGACTTCCTCGAGGCTCGGCTCGTGGCTGACGATGTCGAGGACGCTGAACCGGGCTGCGGCCTTGACCACGGCATCGGGAGTCGTGACGACGGAGCAGCGCAGCGTGTCGACGTCCACCGTGACGTCGCGAACGCCCGGAAGGGATGTGAAGGCGGAATCCGGAACCGGCCCGGAGAACCGGATCTCGAGCCGATGCGGCACGCGATCCTTCAGCGTGTCGACGTGCTCCACCGCGAGCAGCCTGCCGGCGCGGATCATCGCGACCCGATCGCAGCTCGTCTCGACCTCCGGGAGGACGTGCGACGACAGGAACACCGTCCCTCCGCGCTCTCGCGCCTCGAGCAGCATGCGATGGAACTCGCTCTGCACGAGCGGGTCCAAGCCCAACGTGGGCTCGTCCAGGATCAGGAGTTCGGGCTCGTGCATGAACGCGTTGACGAGTCCGATCTTCTGCCGGTTACCGTGTGAGAGGTCTCGCACATTCGTGTCGAGCTCGCACGAGAGGCGTTCGGCGTAGCGGCCGATCGATCCGGAAGGGACGCCGCCTCTGAGGTTCGCCGCGAACGCAAGGATCTCTCGCCCGGTCATGTCCTCGTAGAGATGGAGCTCCCCGGGGAGGTAGCCGAGACGACGGCGGATCTCGACCGAGTGCGCCCGGACGTCCCGGCCGAACAGCCGGGCCGCGCCGCGGGTCGGACGGATCAAGTCGAGCAGCGTCCGGATCGTGGTCGTTTTCCCGGCGCCGTTCGGACCGAGGAAGCCGAGGATCTCGCCGCGATCGACCTTCAGATCGAGGTCGGCGATGCCCGTTCGCTTACCGTAGAACTTCGTAAGACCGATGGTCTCGATCACGGGGTCGGTCGCCATATCCCAAGCCTGCCTTCTCACCTGCCTCGGGGCGAGGGTCGGACGGCCCGCCGGAGCCGGGCCTTGCCGGGACCCGGCTGAGGCGCGATCGGACCACCCCTTTGCGTGCCTCCTCGGCGGCTAAGAGGACCACGAACCCCGCCAGAGCCGGGATCCACTGCGCGAAGTCGAGCGCCTCGTGTCCCAGGACGCGTCGTAGCGGGGGCAGATACACGAACGCGAGCAGCGCGAGCGCCTCGGTCGCCACCGCGCCGACGAGCAGGCGATTGGAGAACGGCCGGATGGCGAACAAGGAATTCGGCGTGCTCCTGCACTCCAACGCGTTGGCCATCTGCATCGCGACGATCGTCGAGAACACGATCGTCGACAACGTCGCCAGCCGGCTTCCGGAGGACGGCAGCGGCAAACCAGGCTGCCATCCGAAGAGGAGCGCGGCACCGAGCGGCACCATGGCCATGGACACGAGGGCCTCCACAGGCCCGAGGAAACCGAAAGCCCGGCCGAGCACTCTCCGATCGAGCAGGCGTGCGCGGCGCGCGCGCGGAGGCCGGCGCATCGTTCCCGGCTCCGCTCGTTCGGCCCCCAGGGCGAGCGCGGGGAGGAGATCGGTGCCGATATCCAGGGCCAGGATCTGCAAGACGGAGATGACGAGCGGGATCTTGCCGGCGGAGAGCGCCCAGACGAGGAACGGCGTCAGCTCCGCGACGTTATCGGTGAGGTGATAGGTGAGGAACCGTTTGATGTTGTCGAAGGCAGCCCTGCCCTCCTCTACGGCCTCGACGATGTGCGCGAAGTTGTCGTCCAGGAGGATGATGTCGGCCGCCTCGCGGGCGACATCTGTTCCGGCCTTCCCCATCGCCACGCCGATGTCGGAGCGGCGGAGTGCCGGTGCATCGTTGACGCCGTCGCCGGTCATCGCAACCACGTCGCCACGGGCCTGAAGAGCCTGCGTGATCCGAAGCTTCTGCTCGGGAGCGACGCGCGCGATGATGGCCTCTGGGACGGCCAGCAACTCGCCGAGCGCCGCGTCGTCCGTAGGAAGCTCGGATCCGAGCAGGAGTACGTCCGTTCGCAGGCCGGCTTTCCCGGCGACCGCGACGGCCGTCGACGGGTGATCGCCTGTGAGCATGATCACTCGGATACCCGCCCCACGGCACCGGGCGATCGCGTCGGGCACTTCCGGCCGTACGGGGTCCTCCAGACCGACGAGTCCGAGCAGCTCGAGGTCGCGCTCGGCCGCCTCCGCTCGGACCGATGCATCGTCGAGCGTGCGGCGCGCGAGCGCCAGGATACGCAGACCGTCGGCGGCCATCGCCTCGACCTCGGAGACGATGCGCGCCTCCTCGTCGGCGTTCAGTGGGATCGCGGCACCTCCTCGACGGACCGTGGAGCAGATCCCGAGCAACCGCTCGGGCGCTCCCTTCACGAGGAGCTCCAGATCGCCGCTCGGCAGCACATGCAACGTGCTCATGCGGCGGCGCGCGGAATCGAACGGGAACTCCCTGATCCGGGGAGCCGTCCGTTCCACAGCCTCGCGCTCGATACCGCCTTTCCGCGCCAGAACCAACAGCGCCCCCTCGGTGGGATCGCCCGTACAGCGCCAGCGCCCGTTCTCCTCGGAGACCTGAGCATCTCCGCAGAGCGACGCAGCTCGGAGAAGCGGGATGACTTCCTCCAGCTCGACGGACGACACGGGCCGTCCGTCGACGTGAAGCGTGCCGGCCGGTCCGTAGCCGGTCCCGGAAACGCGGTAGCGGTTGCCGGAGGTCGCGATACCGCGCGCCGTCATCTGGTTGGCCGTGAGCGTTCCTGTCTTGTCGGTGCAGATGACCGTCGTCGACCCGAGCGTCTCGACCGCCTCGAGGTGACGGACCAGCGCGCCGCGCTTGGCCATGCGCGTGGCCCCGATCGCGAGCGAGAGGGTGAGCGTCGGGAGAAGACCCTCGGGAACGAGAGCAACGATCACTCCGACCGCGAAGAGGAACCCACTCCTCGGCGAGGCCCCGAGGAACAACGAGGCGCCGAAGAAGACCGCGCCGCATCCGATCGCGATGACGGCGATCGATCGCACCGATACATGTAGCGCGGCGCGCAGCGGTGTGGGCCGCCGCACGACCTCTCCCGTCAAGCGGGCCACGCCGCCGAGCCGCGTCCGCCCTCCCGTGGCGAGGACGACGGCGACCGCGGATCCGGACGTGGCGTAGGTTCCGGCGAAGAGCAGGTTCTCCGCCTCGAGCGCGTCGTCGCCCGGTCCGCTCTCGGCGGTGCGGTGTACGGACTCGGATTCGCCGGTGAGTGTGGAGTTGTCTACCGCGATCCCATCGGTGCGTAAAACCCGGGCATCTGCGGAGATCCGGTCACCTTCGACGACGAAAAGGATGTCACCGGGGACGAGGTGAGCGGCGTCGAGGCGAACCTTGCGGCCGTCCCGCAACGCGAGTGCGGTCTGCGGCAGGAGGGACGATAGAGCGCGCGTCGCTCGTTCCGCCCGATACTCCTGAGCGAAGCTGAACGTGCCGTTGAGGATGACGACCACGATGATCGCCCAACCGAGCTCGGGCATCCCGCCGACGAAGGCAAGGCCGGCGGCAACCCAAAGCATCGCAGCGAAGAAATGCGTCAGTTGCGCGACGAACTGCTTGGGGAGGCTCGGCCCCGCCGCCTGAGGCAAGCGATTCTCGCCGAACCGCGCGAGCCGGGCCTGGGCCTCTTCCGAGGTCAAACCGTGCTCGTGCGTCGACTGCTCCTGCAGGGAAGCGGCGGCGGTCAGGGCCGCCGCCTCGACGAGCGGGTCGGCGTGCCCCTGCGGGAACTTCAACAACCGCGACACGTCTGTACCCCGAGCCTACGAGGAGCGCCGGCGTCCGACCGGAGCAGTCCGACGCCCTCTTCAAGGGCCGAAAGGCCCTGAGGCGGCCACGACGGAGCCCTGCCCGCGGCACCGACGGCGAAAGGCCCGCAGGTTCAGGGCCTCCCGGCCGGAGCCAGGCGGCGGCCGGAGAGCGATGATCGAAGCGAGGCCTTGAGGCTCCGAGAGGAGGCTGTCATGAGACGCAAAGTGAAGGACGTGATGACCAAGGACCCCGTGGTGGCGCGTGAGTGGATGCCGTTCAAGGAGGTCGCGTATCTGATGGAGTGGAACGACGTCGGCGCTCTGCCCGTCTTGGACGACCTGGGCCGGCTCGTGGGCATCGTTTCCGAGGCCGACCTCCTCCTGAAAGAAGAGCGGACCGGGACGAAACCGAAGCGGTTCGCGATCGGCCGTCGCCGCCGCGAGCGCGCCAAGGCCGATGCGACCACCGCGCGCGAGCTCATGACGACACCCGCGGTCACGGTGGACACCGACGCAGCGGTCGGAGAGGCCGCCCGCAGGATGCACGCCGCCGGCGTCAAGCGGTTGCCCGTCGTCGACAAGCGAGGCGTGCTGGTGGGCATCGTCAGCCGCAAGGATCTGCTCAGCGTCTTCCTGCGCCCCGACGGAGAGATCCAACATGACGTTGAGGAAGGCGTTCTCCATCACGCGATGTGGCTGACGCCGGCCGACGGCGACATCCACGTCGGCGTGGAACAAGGAGTCGTTCGGCTGTCCGGGTGGGTGGAGCGGAAGAGCCTCATCGAGATCATCACCGCGATGGTGCTGGGGGTCGACGGCGTCGTCGATGTGGATAACCAGTTGGGATTCAGGACCGACGATACGCACATCAAACCGGAAACGAGCCCGGCGTGGGGAGTCCTTCCCTACGCACTTCGCCGGCCGTAGGGGGGAGCATGAGCGACACCGACAACATCCGAACCCTCGTCCTGCGCGTGCTGGGAGAGATCGCACCCGAAGCATCCCTCGGAACGCTGAACGCCACGGCTCGGTTCCAGGAACAGCTGGACCTCGATTCGATGGACTTCTTGAACGTCGTCTCGGGCCTGTCGGAGGCGACCGGCGTCGACATCCCAGAGCGGGATTATCCGAAGGTCGCCACCCTCGACGGGTGCGTCGCCTACCTGGCGAGCAGACTCGCCGGCGCGGTCGTTCCGGCCGAGGGATAAGCGCCGCGGAAGCCGACACTCTCCGAGGCGTCTGGCCCCTCTCACCAGGGCGAACCGGCCCTACCCTTGCGAGCCGTCGACGGACGAGCATGGGGTGAAGCCGCGCGGCGAACCTCGTGGCGCTCGGATGGTTCAAGTACGCGGGATTCTTCTCGGAGTCGCTGACCGGCCTCATCACGAGGCTTGGCATGCACGTCGATCCCCCGGTGCTCGAGATCGCGCTCCCGATCGGCCTCTCCTTCCTCACGTTCAGATCGATCGCTTATCTCGTCGAGGTTTCTCAGGGGACGATAGGCGCCGGACGGCTCCTCGACGTGGCGGTTTGGCAGACGTTCTTCCCGCAGCTCGTCGGCGGTCCGATCGTCCGGCCGAGCGAGTTCCTCCCTCAATTGCAGGTCGCGCCCGATCATCGGCGGGTCGATGCGTCTCGGAGTGCTCAAGGGAGTGAAGCGAGTCGTCTGGGTGACCGTCGCCGAGAAGTGGCCGTCGCGGGTCGCGATCAACGCCGAGATCCGCGCCGCGGCCGCCAGATGGCCGACCATCAGGATCGCCGACTGGGCACCGGTGATCGCGGCACATCCGGGGTGCGCGTACGACATGCTCCACCTCACGCCGAGCGGCCAGCGGGCGATCGCCAAGCTGATCGCCGCGAAGGTCAAAGGACCGTAGACATCCGTACTCGGCCGGCGACGACGGTCAAACCGACGGAGCGGCCCACACCTCACGGCCCGAGACGATCGTCCTCACCGGGCTGAGGTCGTCTGCGAGAACGGCCACGTCGGCCGGGGAGCCCGGACGCAGCGTCCCGAGCTCGTCCCTGCCGATCAAGCGCGCAGGTGTAGTGGTGGCCGCGTGCACCGCTTCCGGCCACGGCACCCCGAGCCCCGCCAGGTTGCGCACGGCCCGGTCCATGGTGAGCAGGCTGCCGGCCAGCGTCCCGTCGGCCAGGCGTGCAGCGTCGTCGGAGACGTAGACGAGGCGGTCTCCGAGCCGGTATTCGCCTGGTCCGACGGTCGCGGCGGCGATCGCATCGGTCACCAGCACCAGCCGATCACGCGCACACCGCCAGGCGATGAGCAGCGTTTCCGGAGCCAGGTGGATCAGATCGGCGATCACTTGAACGACCACATCACCTCGCGTCAGCGCGACCGCGGAGATGCCCGGGTCGCGCGCGGCGAACCGTCTCTGTGCGTTGTGCAGATGGGTCACGGCCCGCGCGCCGCGGTTGTACGCCGCGTGCGCGGTCGGAGCATCGGCGTCGCTGTGACCGAGCGAGACGATGATGCCCCGGCCGAGCAGCCAGTCGAGCAGCTCGAAGCCGCCCGGCGGCTCGGGCGCGATCGTCATGTACGTGACCGGCCCCGCGTTGCAGAGCTTCGATGCCAGCTCGAGATCGGGCCCCACGATGTATCGCTCGTCGTGCGCCCCTTTCCAAGCCGGCGCGATGAACGGCCCCTCGAGATGGACGCCGAGGATCCTCGGCACCGACTCGATCTGAGCCTTGGCCGCTACCTCGAGCGCGGCCGTCGTGACCTCCGGCGGGGAACTTACGAGCGTCGGCTGATAGGACGTCACTCCCCGGGCGACCAACGCCTCACCGGCAACCCGGTAGCCGTCGACGTCGCAGCTCAGGAAGTCCACACCTGCGAACCCATTGACCTGGAGGTCGATGTACCCCGGGATCGCGATATGTTCGCCTGCCGGCGGCGCGACTCCCACGGCGACGATCTCTCCTCGGGCCGTCTCCACGTCCCCTTCGATGAGCACACCGTCGACGAGTGCGGAGCTCACTCCCAGCCTCATGGTCTTCATGGCGACTCCTTGAGCAGGGCGCGAGCGATCCCTCGCGCTTGATCAGGGTCCGTGGCTTTCAAGGCGAGCATGGCTGCGTCGCGGCAAGCATCCAGCGTCACGCCGCGCAGGGCGGCGCGTACCGCCGGTATCGTGTCCGCCTGCATCGACAGTTCGGTGACGCCGAGACCCACCGCGAGCAACGCCCATGCCGGGTCGGCGGCTGCCTCACCGCACACCCCGATCCAGAACCGGCGCGCGCCCGCGCGGCAGACCATCGCCACGGCGCGGAGCAACGCCGGGACGAACGGATCCTGGAATCCGCCGAGATCGGCTTCACGACGGTCGGCGGCCATCAGGTACTGGGTGAGGTCGTTCGTTCCGATCGAGACGAAGTCGACGCAGCCGGCGAGCTCCTCCGCCGTCAGCGCAAGCGCGGGTACCTCGACCATAACGCCGACCTCAACGACGTCGGGCATACCCGAGGCGACGACGCGGCTTCTGAACCAGCGCGCCTCATCGGCAGTGGTCACCATCGGCGCCATCACCGCGGTCGGCCCCAGAGCCGCCGTAGCGGCTACCGCGCGCAACTGCGTGTCCAGCAGCTCCGGGTGCAGCTCCGCCAGCCGGATCCCCCGGACCCCAAGTTCGGGATTGCGTTCGGGGCGCGCCGGCAAGAACGGCACTTGCTTGTCGGCCCCGATGTCGAAGGTCCGCACGATCAGCCTGCGACCGCCGAGCATCCCGTGCATCTCCCGCAGCAACGCGATCTGCTCATCGAGGGAAGGCGGCCGGTCCCGATCGATGTAGAAGAGCTCGGTGCGTAGCAGCCCGACGGCCTCCGCCCCTTCGGCGAGCGCCGACCGCAACTCCTTCACGCTTCGCACGTTCGCGGCAACCTCGATCCGTTGGCCGTCCGCCGTCGCGGCCGGACCCGTTCCGGCGGCCGTACGCATCCGCTCGCGACGGGCGCGGAGCTCCGTACCGGCGGAAGAGAGTTGCCGTTGCGTCGCGGCATCGGGGTCGATGACGATGAACCCCGCGCCGCCGTCGATCCCGATGGCGCCGCCGTTGCGCACGACGTCCAGTAGTCCGCGAATGCCCACCACCGCGGGGATCCCAAGCCCTCGTGCTACGACGGACGTGTGACTCGTCCGGCTGCCGCTCTCGGTCGCGATGCCCAGCACGAGCGACGCGTCCAGCCCTGCCGTATCGGCCGGCATCAGATCCTCCGCCACGAGCACGCACGGCTCTATCGGCCGGGGCGGGAGGCGCGGTGGAGCGCCCGCAAGCCCGCGCGCCGCGAGGTCGCAGATGTGACGAACGTCCGGGGCGCGCGCCGTCAGGTAGTCGTTGCCGGTCCGCTCCAGCTCCGTGGCGAATCGCTCCCCCGCCGCGAGGACCGCTCGAGCCGGCTGCTCCCCCGAGCGCACCGCCGGAGCGGCGGCGGCCCGCAGAGCCGGATCCCGCGCGATCGCCGCTTGCGCGCGAAGGATCTCTGCGGCTGCGCCCGACGTCGAGGCGGCCGCTTCGTCGAGGTCGGCGGCGAGGGCGGCGAGCGCGTCGGCGAGCTCGGCGACGGCTTTATCGGGGTCGGCGACCCCCTCGGAACGGATCTCGAAAAGGTCCGGCGTGTAAACGTAGGCGAGAGCGACCCCAGTTCCCGGCGATGCCGCGACCCCGCTCAGCCGCTTCACGGCGTCCCCACCATCCCGGTCAATTCGTCGAGGGCCCGCTGCGCGTCCGGACCGCTCACACGGATGCGGATGCGGTCGCCGCAACGCACGTCCAGGGTGAGCACCATGAGCACCGACTTGCCGTCTGCCTCTCGATCGCCCTTGACGACCGTCACCGACGACACGAATCGGGCGGCCGCCTGGGCGAAGGCTGCCGCAGGGCGCGCGTGAAGCCCCAGCTCGCTCGCGACTTCGATCTCCCGTTCGATCATCGTCGTGGTCATCAAACGGTCACCTTCTTCAGCCTCGGCGGGCGGTCGGGATCCACCCCTCGGCGCAGTGCCAGCGCAAGCGCCAGTTGCTGGGCGCGTACGGCGGCCGGGATGGCGGTCAGCGGTTCCGGCAAACCGCTGGGCAGCGAGATGTCGCGTTGACCCGTGCCGGCGATGATGATCGCGGGGACATCCGCGAGGGCGCTCACGGTGCGACGTGTCTCATCTCCCGCATGACCCGGACCCACGATCGCGATCAAGGGATGATCGGTACCCGCGAGCGCCATCGGGCCATGACGGAACGACGAAGCCGACCATCCCGAAGCCGCGATCAACGAGGCCTCGGTGATCTTCAGCGCCGCCTCCTTCGCGATGCCCAGCATCATGCCGGAGCCGATCACGGAGAGATGGGTGACGCCGGCCAGCCGCTCGACCGCCCGAAGAACGGGGTTTCCGTCGTTCAGCTCCTCCGCCACGGCCTCGACCATCCGGACCCACTGAAGGGTCGGCGCAGGGACATCCCCCAGGGCTTCGGCGAGCATCGCAAGGACGGCGAGCTCGGCGGTGAAGGTCTTGGTCGCCGGCACCGTCGTCTCGGGTCCCGTTCGCAGATCAACGGCGTGATCGGCGACGTCCACGATCGGCGCCAGAAGATCGGCGGTCAGGGCGAGCGTCGTCGCGCCGCCCCGCTTCAATGCGGCGAGCGTGGAGACAACGTCGTGGGTCCGTCCAGATTGGCTGAGGCCGATCGCGAGGTATCCCTCGACGGCGGTTCGCGTGTGGTACAGGCGTGCCAGACTTGGGGGTGCGAGCGACGCCGGCCTGCGGGTGACCGCCTCGAGCAGGATGCGGCCGAACAGAGCCGCGTTCTCGGAGGAGCCGCGGGCCACCAGCACAACTCCGCGGAACGGTTCGGGCGCGAGCGCCCGGAACGCTCGGATGAGCTCGTCCCTCCGTGCGAGCAGAAGGCTCAGCACGGCCGGCTGCTCCGCCATATCAGCGGCCATGCCACTCGTCGCCCGGCCGGTGGCGGTCACAGCAGCGGCACCCGCTTCCGGTAGTCGCTCATGAGTACCGCGTTGCGTTCGGCGCCGCCCTCGACGTTGGAGCTCGTCCAGAGGGGCAACCGGATCCCCTTGTCGGCCGCGCGATCGGCGATGCGCGCGAGCAGCAGGTTCCACAGGTAGACGTTCGTCAGCGAAGAGATGCCGGCCGTCGGCGTCCCGTCGTCCACCCGGTAAGCCGAGTCGCCGTATGGAACGCGCGTGTCGAGCACGAAGTCGGCGACCTCGTCGAGCTTGCGTCCGGCACGCGCCGTCGCCGTCCGGAGGTGCGTGAGCGAGACGATGGCAACCACCGGCGTGCCGCGCGAACGCAACTCCTCGGCCAGCTCGACGGGAACCACGTTCACCCCGGAGTTGGAAACGACGAACGCAAGATCCGACGGCGTGGGGGCATACCGTTGAACCAGCAGCCGGGCGATCCCCGACGTGTGTTCGTACAGCGTGCTGTCCGTCCCGCCGTGGAGCGGCAGCAGCGATGGGTGGTAGAGGGGCTGCACGCAAGCCAGCCCGCCGGCCCGGTAGAAGCCTTCGAGCATGAGCGCCATCGAATGGCCGGTTCCGCCCACGAAGATCAGCCCGCCGCCCATCACCGTCCGGAACATCTCGTCGGCCACCTGATCCAGGGCTGCCCCATTGACCGCCTCAACCAACTCGAGGTGGTCTCGCATCGTGCGGCCGAATCCTGCCGCTCCGCCGTTCCGTTCAGACGTCATCACCGATCACTCCTTCGAGAAGCTCACGAGCCGCCGCATCCGACGGCGCTTCGCGCAACCGGCCGGCAAGTCCGGCGAGCAGCGCGCCGGCGAGAGCCGACAGCAAACCCACATGCGATCCCCTGTCGGGGGAACCGAACGCCAGCACCAGATCCACGGGATCGTTGACCGCGTGTCCGAACGCGACCGGGTTCTGGAGCACGGCCACCCCGAGGCCCAGCCTCCGGACTCCGTCCTCGGGCCGGGCATGCGCGAGCGCGATGCCCGGCGCGAGCACGATGTACGGGCCTTGCTCCTCGACGATGGCGACGCAACGATCCTCGTACCGCTGTTCGAAGGCGCCCGCATCGACGAGGGGGTGGCACGCGGCCCGGATCCCGTCTCGCCAGCCGGAAACGTCGACTCGGACACGCGCCGCGACGGCGAGGTCGAGCGCTACGCGGCCATCCATCCGGCCGCCTCCATCGACTCGACGAGCTTGCGCTTCATCTCGTCCTTGTCGAGGAAGTTGGTCACGGGGATGACGATCGGGAAGCGGCCCACGAACTCGGGGGTGTGCATCTCCTGCGCGATGAGGATGTCCGCCGGCATCCCGTGGGCCGAGGAGACGTCGGTCGCCGTGACGCGGGCGTGGAGTCCGAGCTGTTTGAAGACTTCCTCTGCCGTCATGCGGAGGATGAGAGAGGTCCCCATCCCGACCCCGCACACGGTGAGGACAACCAGCTCGTCCTCCACGCCCTTCCGTGCCATCACGAACACCATCCCTTGCTCATGCAGCGTGTGGAACCTGCGTCGGAGGCTGCACCTCACGACGGGTCGGACGACGGATCCCGGTCGCGAGCCGGTAGGCGCCGTAGAGGATCGCTGTGACGAGCAGCCAACCGAAGATCGTCACGAACGCCTCGTAGCCGTTCCCGAACGCGAGGGGATTCTTGGTGAACAGGATCCCCCAACTCACGATGTACCAGTCCGGGTCGGCAAGGGTCGCCATCTGCGGACCGGTCCTCTCGAGCAGGTGCCAGGTGATCGCCTGGCCGAAGGCCAGGAACAGCCCGTTGATCGCGCCACCGGCCACCGCACCACGCCAGCCCCCGTACTTGTTGCCGAAGACACCTGCGGCTCCGCCGGGGAAGAACAGCATGATCATCGGCGGCACGAGCACGAAGCCGCCGAACCATCCCAGAGCGGGGAACAGAGCCATCGCAACGAGGAAGACGGCCAACGAGGACAGGAACCCGACCATCACCGCGGTCGGCGCGTACGGGAAGACCGTCGGGGCGTCCAGCGCGGGGCGAGCTCCCGGGATGACCCGGTCGCTGATGCCCTTGAACGCCGGAACGATCTCGGCGAGGAACATCCGCACGCCGAAGAGCAGGATCGCGATGCCGGCCGCGAAGCGTAGCGCCGACACGACGGCCCATATCCACGGGTTGATGGTGGCGCTGTACCCTGCCGCAAGCTCGTTCCGCGTGGAGTTGGGAACGAACGCCATCGCGACCAGCATGATCACGGTGATGACGATGGCGGTGCTGACGTTCACGTCCTTGAAGAACGACAGCGACCGCGGCAGGTGCAGCTTCTCGGTGTCGTGCTTCTCGGGGTCGCCGAGGTGCTTTCCGACCGCGGCGCCCAAGTAGCAGGCCGAGGAGCTGGTGTGGCCGTATCCCCAGTCGTCCGAGCCGATCACTCTCTTCATCTTGCTTGCGATGTAGATCGGCTGGACCGTCCAGTAGGCCGCCAGGATGGCGGCACCGATGAGCGTCATCGTCCACTGGCCCATCGATCCGTACGCCGCCGTCAGCGAAGCGGTGATGACGACGCTCATCCAGAACATGAGATGACCGGTCAGGTACACGAACTTCAGCCGCAAGATCCTGACGACGAAGATGTGCATCAGGAATGCGACCGTCATGACCATCGCGATCGTGGCGCCCTTATCTGCCATGAAATCGTCGAGCGACACGACCGATGTCGGGGCCGCCTTCCCGAAGGCTTCCGCCACGAGGGTCTGGAACGCGACCAGGCCTCCGATGAAGACGGCGATCCCCGCGAACAGCACGTAGATGCCGACCGTCGCGCGGAGGGTGCCTGCGAGGATCTCATCGAACTTCTTCCTCTGCAGCCACAAGCCCGCGAGAACGATCAAGCCGATCAGGATCGCCACCTCGTTGAACACGTTGTTGGCGAACCACTGCAGGACTTCTTCGAACGTATCCACCAAAACCACCTCCCAAGTGGCCCGGATGACTCCCGCTCACCCCCAGTCTTCTCCGGGTCGTCCCGAGCGGGTAGGGCCATTCGGTGGACGTCCGACCGGTCTTTCGGGCTTCACCGGCCGGCCGTCACGCCGCCTTCGGCACGGCCACGTCCCTCTCGTATGCGGCCGGCGCGTCGAAGCTCTGCTGCCGCTTGGAGACGATCACGACGACCGCCGCCACGGCGGCCGCAACTGCGATCCACCATCCCTTGCGCATGTGTTTCACCTCCCCCTTTCATCTGGGGCGCCCGCACCGACCGGGAGCCGCCCGTACTCACGACGTCCAGAAGCTGCGCGGTCGAGGATGTGCGTCACGATCTCGTCCGACGGCTCGGCCCCGTTCCGGTACCAGTCCTCGGCCGCGAAGAAGAACGGCGGCGTCTCGATGCATACGACCTCGTCGCAAACCTCACGGAGCTGGTCGACGACGTCGCGCGATGAGACGGGAGCCGCCACGACGATCCGCGACGCTCCACGGCGCCTGACCGCTTCCACGGCTGCGCGCGCCGAAGCGCCGGTCGCGAGCCCATCGTCCACGATGATCGCGGTGCGCCCGTTGAGCGGCAGCGCCGGCCGTCCGCGGCGGTAGACGTCGATCCGACGAGCCAGCTCGGCGTTCGCGGGTGCGGTTATGCCCGCGAGCTCCCGGGCCCGCAAGCCCATCGTCTCCCCGAGCCGAAGGCTGATCGAGGACCGGCCGTCCTCGGCGATCGCACCCATCGCCAGGTTGGGGTGCCCCGGAGCGACAAGCTTGCGGACGATGACCACATCGAGCGGAGCATCGAGCGCTCGCGCGATCTCGTAAGCGACCGGGATCCCGCCGCGTGGGATGCCGAGAACGACGACGTTCTCGGAACGCAACCGTCTCAGGCGCACCGCGAGTCTGCGGCCGCCCTCCGCCCGATCCCGGAATCGCATCTCATGTCCTTGACGAGGTTCTGCGTACAGATTGGATCGAGATCCCTCGCGACGGGAGGGCCGGTCGACCCGGGAAGGAGGAGCCCTACGGCTCACGCCTCGGGCTCCAACCCGTGGTTTCTCAAAGCCAGATGTCGGCGACGTCGGCAACGGCCGAGGGCTTCGTCGGCCGCCGGCGGGGCTGCGCGGCCCGCACGGCGCTGGACCGGGTCGACACCCCCGAAGCGTGCGCGGGAAGGTCATGACCATCGCCCATCCCGATCAACGAACGCACGACGGAGACAAGCGCCCGTCGATCTGGATGGCGCGGCAGAACGACGACCTGCGGATCCCTGATGATCTCCACCGCATCGTCCGGATCGCCGAGAGCGACTACGGGTTTCCCTTGGGATCGATACAGGAAGAGAAGCTGCCAGGACGCCGGCCCCTCCATCATCGGGTCGGCGTCGAGCCGCAGATCGAGCACCACGACATCGCACGCGTCGACGAGAAGACAGCCCTGCTCATCCCAGCCGCGGCATGTGTACGTGGGCGCTTGTGGTCCGCTGCAGCGAATGACGGTGTTGCCGTCGTCGGCCAACCAGCCGTGGAGCTGATCGACCGCGACGTCATCTGCGTTTACCAGGAGCACCACCCTCGAGCGTTCCATCTCGCCCCTCCCGCCGCCCGTCATCGCCCGGTCGCGTGCGCGAGATGATCGACGTAGGCGTCCGGGCCGGGAAACACCAAGCTCACGTGGCCGTCCTCCCATCGAACCAGGTAGGGCGGCCTCCCGTCGGGACCCACCTCGAGGATCTCTCCATCACGAAGAGGCTCGTGCACGTAGTGCCCTTTCACGACCAAGCGATCTCCAACTTCGGCTTTCATAGCTTCCTCCCGCATGTACGCATCGCTCTCGTTCAGATTTGCGCCGATCCCTCGAAGGTCCAAGAGCCGCTCGCCCCGAGGAACGCGGGTCCAACGGCACGGCTTCTTGCGTCTCCCGTTGCGCGCGCACCACCGAACGTCCCGCGATGGCCGGACCAATCGGCCCTAACCGGACGGTACGACGCAGAGGATGATCGAACGGACCGTAGGAGGTGAGTCTCATGTGGCGCAGGGACCGAGAACGACTTGCCGTTCCTTCGTGGGGCCCCACCCGAGGAAAGACGCGTGTCCTCGTGGAGGCCCGGGACGGCGCGGATGGATGGGCGTGCGAGCAGATCCTCGAGCGCGAAGGGTACGAGGTTGCGATATGCGCGGGGCCCGAGTCGGGGCGCATCTCCTGCCCCGTGCTCGAAGGGCACGACTGCCCGGCGGCGCGAGGCGCGGATCTCATCGTCTCGTTGCTGAACCTGTCGCACACGCCGTCCCGTACGGTCGTGCGGGCGCTCGGCGCGATGCGTCCGGCCAGACCGATCGTGATCGAAGTGAGCGACGAGGATCGGATACGGAACGCCGACCTGATCGCACAGACGACGGCGCTCGACGCTCCGGTCCTGGGAACACAGCTGTCCCGGGCCGTCCGTGAGGCCCTCGCGGCTCGTTAGGAGCGGACCGCTCGTCCGTACATCCGGTAGGTCTTGTATCGCCGGCCCCCCATGTGCCGGATCGCACGGTTCATCGCGTCGTTGGACTCGAGGATCCAGCTCATCTCGCCCCAGCGATAGCCCGAACGGCGCGCGGCCTCGAGCGTTGCCAGGTAGAGGTATGCGCCGACTCCGACAGCACGATGAGCCCGCTTCACGCCGAGCGCCACAACACGGCAGGCCGTCCACGAGCGCCGCCGAGCGCGCCGCAACAATCGCACGACGGCGAGCGGTCCGAGCCGTCCGCGCGCCTGGATGAGCTCTTCGTTCACGTCGGGGATCGTCAGACCTACCGCCGCAGGCTCTCCGTCTCGCTCCGCGATGAACACCAAGCGGGGATCGATGATCGGGCGGAGCCGTTTCGCGTGCTCACGGATCTCGTCCTCGGTCATGGGGACGAAGCCCCAGTTCCGCTCCCAGGCTTCGTTGTAGACCTCGAGGAAGCGGCGCATCTCGTCGCCGAATCGTGTCGGATCGAGCGTCCGGAACGTATAGGTCTGCTCCGCCTCACGCGCGAACGCGACGATGTCGGCCGGCGGTTCGGCATCGGTATCGAGCCGGTACGCGTACAGATCTTGGATCTTGTCGAACCCGGCCTTCTCGACGAGTCGTTCGTAGACGGACGGGTTGTAGGTCATCAAGATCATGGGCGCCGCGTCGAACCCTTCGACCAGCAGCCCCGCCTCGTCGTTGAGCGTGAACGACGCCGGACCGACCATCCGATCGCACTCCTGCCACGAGAGCCATCCCTCGGCCGCGTCGAAGAGCGCCTCGGCCGCGTTCGGATCGTCCTCACACTCGAAGAAGCCCCAGAACCCGGTGCGGTCACGCAGTACGTCGGTCGAGTGGAAGTCGTTGTAGTTCCGGTCGACGTGGGCCGAGATCCTTCCGATGTCCCTGCCTTCGAGCCGGGCCAGGAAGTACGCGGCGTCGCCGTGCCGGAAGAACAGACCGCGTGCATGGTCCAGCTTCGCGCGGATCTCGCTTCGGATCGGCGCCACCCAGTGGGGGTCGCCTCGATAGAGACGGAACGGCAGCTCGACGAAGCGACGCAGGTCGATTCGGGAGCGAACCTGCACGATCTCGAGACCGTGCATCGCTCATCCTCCCGCCTCGTGGCGAAGCTCCACGATCGACTTCTCGATGCCCTCGGCGACGAGGCCCGCATCCGGCAGAGCGTCGCCATCGGCGACGATCCCGAAGCACATCTGACCCGCGTAGGACATCGCGGCGACGATCACGCCGGCGTTCGCGGACAGAGGCCGCAGCGGGATGATCTCCTCGACGCGCCTGCCGCGGATCCACAGCGGCGTTGGGGGCCCAGCGATGTTGGTCACGGAAACGTTGAAGAACCGCTGGACGGACTGCGCGCCGGCCACCAGCATCGCGATCGGCGGAGGCAGAGCCGCTCCCGCCTGGAGGAGCAACTCGGCGCCGGCTCCCTGCCCCGAGGCCTTCGCGATCCGCGTCGCACGCCGGATGATCGCGAGGCGACGGCCCGGGTCGTCCTCCGAGACCGGCAAGGGTGCGAGGATGGCCGTCACGCGGTTCCCTTGCGTGCCGTCGTCCTTCCGGTGAAGCGAAACCGGAACCAGCGCACGGAGCGTGACGGTCCGCGGTTCGATGCCGCGAGACCTCATCACTGCCCGCAGTCCTCCGCTCGCCGCCGCAAGGACCACGTCGTTGACGGTGCCCCCGAGCGCGGACTTGATATCCCGCAGATCGGCGAGCGGCGCGCGCGCCACCGCGATGATCCTGTTCGGGCCGATGGGAACGTTGAAGGAAGACGCCGGAGCCGGATCGAGCGCCGCACGCGCGATGCTCGTCAACCCGGCGACGACATCGCGCACGTCCCGCAGCAGCCTCGTCGGTGACCGCGCCTCCGCAATCGCTCTGCGCGCGGACCTGAGCGGGGCCAGAACGGCGTCGGCGGCCGACGACACCGCGAGTCGAAGGATCCCCGGCGCCCGGCGCGGAACCCACGGTTCGGGTTCATAGGTTCGGGCCTCCGGCGCGGGGTCGAGGAAGAGGTTCATGAGCTCCGTCCCCGATACACCGTCGACGAGGCTGTGGTGGATCTTCATCAACAGCGCGAACCGGCCGCCGGCGAGTCCCTCGATGCACCAGCACTCCCACAGCGGACGGGAACGGCTGAGGTGCTGGGCGTGCAGGCGTGCCGCCACCTCGAGGAGCTGCCGTTCGGTTCCGGGGCCCGGCAGGCTTGTCCTGCGGACGTGGTATCGCAGGTCGAAGCTCGCATCGTCGACCCAACGCGGCCGCGCGAGGGGTACCGACCTGAGTCGCTGCAGGAGCCGCGGAGCGAACGCTACTCGCTCGCCGATCGCATCCAGGAGCTCCTCGTGATCGAGCGGCGGCCCCTCAACGATCATCAACGAGGCGATGTGATACGGGGTCGCCGGGCCCTCGAGATAGAAGAAGGCGGCGTCTTGCGGCCGCACCCGGTCCGCCGATCCCATCGTCTCACCCCCTACTGGAACGCCGTCGCGTCGACCCGCTCCGGATCGGCAGCGACACTCACGGGCAGGAGCAATACGGGAACGGTGCTCCGGCTCAGGATCTCCCGCACGTGGCGGGCGTGCCCCTCTGAGAAGCTCTGCGACCAGCCGAGCGCGATCATGTCGACCCGCCGGCCTTCGGCCTCCTCGACGACGACGCGACCCGGCTCGCCGGTTCGCAGCGTGAGCGTGGTCCCGGGTCTGGCGAACAAGCGAGCGAGCAGTTCCTCGCTCCACAACTCGAGGTCGCGTTCCGGACGGTCGAGGAAGAACGGGGTGGTCTCGCGCTCGAAGACGTGAACCGTTTCGACCGTGACACCGGCACGTCCGAGCAAGCGCAACGCACGCGCGGTGGCGTCCGCCGACGTCGGATGACCGTTCACCGGCACGAGGACCCGGCGGATCCCGTCGGGACGAGGTCCCGACGCTTCGGGCGGTACCACGACGACCGGTTTCGTGGCTCGCTCGACGATCGCCAGTGCGATGTGACCTGCCGGCCTCGGACCGCCGGGCAGCCCCCGCGCGCCGATCACAACGAGCATCACGTCCTCGGCATCGAGGGCGTCGATGAGCGCCTGCACCGGCGCGACGGAGACGAGCCGCAACGCGACGCCGTACCGCTCGGCGAGCGACCGTGCCGTTTCGGCTCCGTTCTCCTTGGCGTGGACGGCTTCGACCGAAGCGTCGAGCGATCGGCCCAGCTCGATCGCGGTCTCGAGGACCGGTCGGGCGGCCAGACTGTTGTCGATCGCGGCAAGGATCCTCATGGCGTCTCCCCCTCCCAGGCGTCCTCGTCGCCATCGAGAACGAACGTGGCTCCTCCCACCGGAACCTTCGTCAACGGACGAGCCCCCGGTCGCACGACGAGCGGAGCGTCGGGATCGATCGTGACCGAGCCGTTCTCGGCGCGGACGCGTAGCCGTCTGCCCCGGAACCGGAATGTCATTTCGAGCGCATCCCACGTCGCCGGCAACACGGGGGCGACCCGAAGCGCCTCTCCTTCGGCCGCGAGCCCCAGGAAGCCGAACGCCAGCGCCTGCCATACGCCTCCCATCGTCGCGATGTGGAGGCCCGAGGCGGTCGTCCCGGTCAGGTCGTCCAGATCCATCCGGCACGCGAGCCGGAAGGGGACGAGCGCTTCGTCGGGTCGCCCGGACCGAGCGAGCAGCGCCGCTTGGATCGCCGGCGACAACGAGCTTCCGTGTGCGGTGCGGGGGCCGTAGTGGGCCAGGTTCGGCGCGAGCGATCCGGCGACAACGTCGTCCGGGATCATGTGATGGAGCATGAGGACGTCGGGCTGCTTGATGACCTGCGCGCCGAGCACGCGCTTGCTGCCGAGCAATACGTCGGCTGCGACGGGAACGCGCGATATCTCGGAGATCACCAACGGCTCCAACCCATGGAAGCCGGCGAACTGCTCGTAGATCCCGGTCGACGAGTCGTATCCGTCGACGAGCGCGTCGGCGAGCGCCGACCACTGCTCGGCTTCCTCGGGCGTCCCTCCGCGGCCGTCGGCTCGAACAAGCTCGGCGGCTCGCCGGAGGTTCCAGCGAGCCATGATGTTCGTGAATGCGTTGTCGTCGACGATCTCGTGATACTCGTCGGGTCCGGTCACGCCGTAGATGTGCGCGCGGCCGTCGCGGTCACGGCGTGCTTTGGACGCCCAGTAACGGGCGGTGTCGGTAACGAGGTCCCGACCCGAACCGTCGAGGAACGCCGTGTCCCCCGTCCAGGTCGCGTAGTGCCACGCGGCCCATGCCACGTCGGCAACGATGTGCAACTCGTGCTGGCCGGTCCGGATCGGGATCGCCCGCCCGTCGTCGGCGTGGACCAGCCTCGGGGTCACGTCGTCTCCCGAATCGGCCGACTCCCACGGGAACCGTGCGCCGGCCCGCCCTTCGCGCAGGGCCGCCCGGCGCGCCGCTTCGATCCTGCGAAGTCGATACTCGAGCATGGATCGAGCGCCGGAGGGCTTGATCGCGGCCAACGCCGGCAGCACGAACACATCCGCGTCCCAGAAAACATGACCGCCGTACGCGCAACCGCTCACGCCGCGTGCGCCGACGGCCGACTCACCGAACCCGGCAGCGACGCCGAGCAGATGGAAGATCGCGAACCTCGCGGCCAGCTCCGCGGCGGGATCACCCTCGATGCTCACCCCGGCGTCGCGCCAGCGCGCAGCCCAGGTTGCCCGCTGGTAGGCCAGAGAACCATCGAAATCGAACCAATCGATCGCGGAATCGAGCCTGTCGGCGTCGGGAGGCCCTGACGGGTAGGAACCGTAGGCCGCGACGCGCTCGATCATCCGAAGCCCGTCTCTGAACCCTTCCTCCGTGCGGACCGCTGCCAGCATCCGGCCGCCCAGCGCGGTGCGAACCTCTGCACGGGCGGTACCGTCTTTGGTGCGCGTGGTGTAGCCGCTCGCCTTCTCGGGCGGAGTCAAATCGGCGCCGGCGGTCAGAATCCGCGGGGGGCCTTCGGCACGCATCGCCATGAGGCCGGCTCGAGCCGAAGAGAGGAACCGCATCGTGCGGAACCGGCCGGCGCGGCTGCTCCGTTCGCGGAGCAGGATGCCGTTCCGCATGTCGAGGGTCCGATGTTCCGTCGCCGCTTTGTTCGGCGCGACCGAGAGCTCCGTCCAAAGCGGGCCCTCGGCGAGCGTGGTCTCGGCGTCCTTGCGATCGAACAGATCCGACGCAGCGAGCAACCCGTGCGTACCGGCTCCGTCCTCCTCGACGCTCCCGCGCAGCCCGAAGGGCGATTCCGAGAGGGTGAG
The DNA here is from genome assembly GCA_040905475.1 of Actinomycetota bacterium. NCBI lineage: Bacteria > Bacillati > Actinomycetota > Actinomycetota bacterium. The sequence goes on along the minus strand of JBBDRM010000058.1, from coordinate 991 downwards.
GATCGACTCGCGAACGCGCGCCAAGCGTGGATCACCGTCGACCACCACGCACCACGCGGGGTCGGGATCCACGGCCGGGACGCGGCGCGCACGCCTCCGGTCGATCTGGTCGTCGACCACATCGAGGAAGGTCGCCGGCCCGCCGCCGAGATGAAGGACGCGGCCGGGGACCCCGTCGGGCTCGATGCCGACCGAGATCGCGGTCGCGCGTTCGCTCCCGGCGACGAGCATCATCGAATCGCTGCCGGGTACGCCTCCGATGGGTCCGAACTCGTCGCCCGCGATCAGCACCAACCCTGGTCCGACGCCGAGGTGGTACAGATCATCGAGCGCCCACCGGAGCGAGTCGGACTTGTCCGTCAGGCCTATCTCGACGTGTTTGACGTCGCTGGTGATCCGCGGATCCGACACTCCCGAGGCGTGCGCCGCTTCACGGGCGATCTCCACGATCTCCTCCACATCGCCGAAACCGTGCGCACGCAGCCGATCCGTCACCGCTTCGAGGAGCCGGTCGATGATCGCCTTCGGCGGGTCGCTCCAGGCGGGGTCCGGGATGAGATCGATCTTGCGCCGGTTCAATCGCTGAGAAACCACCTCAGCGCGGAGGCCCGACCGCGCGAGCCGCGCGACCGTCGATGCGGCCGCACGATCGAGCGCTTCGTCCTCCTCGCGCGTGGCCGTGCGTCGATACACGACGTGCGGACCGTCAGGCCCGACGGCGAACACCTCCGAGCCTCGGTTGAGGCAGAGGAACAGCCTGCCGGGACCGTTGGGGCGGCCGCCGAGCTGGCCGTCGACGTTATCGACGTGCGTTCCGCTTACCACATACACATCCATGCCGGCGGCGCAGAGGGCCTCGATCCGCTCGCGAACCGGCCCCGCATCGGCGGAACGATCGGGCACGGCCGTTCCGTCCCAGTCGAAGATCAGCGCTTCGAAGCGCACGTCCGGGACGGAGATACCGGCCCGGGTCGCGCTGCGACCCGGGCCG
>JBBDRM010000057.1 GCA_040905475.1 Actinomycetota bacterium | reverse complement strand
CCCCCCCCAACCTCCGCGCGCCGCGGCGCCTCCCCCTGCCGCCGGCGCGCGGAGACTCATTCTTAGCCCTCGTCCTCGTCCGGGGGTTCGCCGGTGACTTCCTTCGGCACCAGCCCCAGGGCATCACGCACACGCTTCTCGATGTCCATGGCGACGTCGGGGTTCTCGATCAGGAACTGGCGCGCGTTCTCTCGGCCTTGCCCGATCTGCGTCCCGTCGTAGGTGAACCAGGCGCCCGACTTCTTGACGAAGCCTTCTTCCACGCCGACATCGATGAGTGAGCCTTCGCGTGACACGCCCTTGCCGTAGATGATGTCGAACTCGGCCTGACGGAACGGGGGTGCGACCTTGTTCTTGACGACCTTCACACGAACGCGGCTCCCCACGACTTCCGCCCCGTCCTTCAGATTCTCGATCCGGCGCACGTCCAGCCGGACCGATGAGTAGAACTTGAGCGCACGCCCGCCCGGGGTCGTCTCGGGGGATCCGAACATGACGCCGATCTTCTCGCGCAGCTGATTGATGAACACCATCGCGGTGTTAGAGCGGCTGAGGTTGCCCGAGAGCTTGCGCAGCGCCTGGGACATCAGCCGCGCCTGGAGGCCGACGTGCGTGTCCCCCATCTCGCCTTCGATCTCGGCACGGGGAACGAGCGCCGCGACGGAGTCGATCACGATCACATCGATCGCGCCGGACCGCACCAGTGTGTCGGCGATCTCGAGCCCTTGCTCTCCGGTGTCCGGCTGCGAGATCAGCAGCTCATCGAGGTTCACCCCGAGGTTGCTCGCGTAGGTCGGATCGAGCGCGTGCTCGGCGTCGATGAAGGCGGCGATCCCGCCCAGCTTCTGCGCCTCGGCGATGATGTGCAGCGCGATCGTGGTCTTTCCGCTCGACTCCGCGCCGAAGATCTCCGCGACCCTTCCCCGCGGTATCCCGCCGATGCCGAGCGCTATGTCGATCGCGAGCGAGCCGGTCGGGATGATGCCGATGGCGGCGTGCTGGTTATCCCCCATCCGCATGATCGAGCCCTTACCGAATTGCTTCTCGATCTGGCCGAGCGCCATCTCCAGTGCCTTGTCCCGGTCCACGAGCGTCCTCCTCTTTGCCGCCGACCTTCGATCTCAACCCATCGCTGCCTTCGCCTGTTCGCGAGTATAGGCACCGCCTACGACAGAATCACAAGCGTGTGACTCGGGCCAAGGTATCCGAACACCTGTTCGGAGTCAACCATCCGCGGCGACGTTCGGACGGCCGGGCGACGCTACCCCGGCGAGGGTGCCGCGTCACGTCTCGGCAGGACGCGCAGAGCCTCCCGAACGGCGCTCATGCTCCGAATGGGACCGCGGCTATCGCTTCGTAGCGCGGCGCCGGACGCCCCAACCGGGAACGGAACAGGGTCACCGCTTCGATCGGGAACGCCACCGGCTCGAGCGTGAGGGGCAGCGCACGCGAGACTTCGCCCGGCTCCCGGAGCCGAGCGACGGTGACGTGGGCGGTCCACGGCCGCGACTCCGCAGGAAAGCCGAGCGGCTCGAGTGCTCGGATGCAGGCGTTCGCCACCGAAGCCAGCCGGTCTTCGGCGGCCTCGAGCCCGGCCCAGAGGACGCGCGCGCGCCGCGCGGACGGGAACGCGCCCGAGCCCGCCAACCGCGCGACGAACGGAGCCGTCGCGGTGAGCGCCTCTTGCATGGCCGCGACGATGCCCTCGACGCGCTCGTCACCGACCTCGCCGAGGAAGCTCACCGTGAGATGAAGGTTGTCGCGTGGCACCCACCTTGCCTCGGCCAGCGACGGCCGCACGTCGTCGACGGCGTGGTCGAGCTCATCCTTGACCGTCGCCGGAAGATCGACGGCGACGAAGAGCCTCATCCGTCGAGGGCTTCCAAGAGGTATAGGCGGCAGAGATTGAGCGCGGCGCCGGAAGCGATCCGACGGATCGTCGCACGATCCCCCGGCAGATGCACCTCGCGATCCGCGTCGCCCAGCGGACCCGACACCGCGAGAACGACCGTGCCGACCGGCCTGCCGTCCAGTTCTGCCGGGCCTGCGACGCCCGTCGTCGCGATACCGATATCGGACTCCATCGCTTCGCGCACGCCGGCGGCCATGGCGCGTGCGACGGGGGCGCTGACGACGCCGTGCTCGTCGATGAGTGCTTGATCGACGCCGAGGACCGTCGCCTTCGAGTCGGTGGCGTAGGAGACGACCCCGCCTCGGAACGACCCCGACGCTCCGGGCACCTCGGTGATACGCGCGGCGATGAGACCGCCGGTCACCGACTCCGCGCACGCGAGCGTCCATCCGCGCTCGTCGAGCAGCCGGCTCACGATGAGCTCCAGCGTCTCGTCGCCGACCCCGACGACGGCGGGTCCGAGCGCGTCGCGAACATCGCTCTCGACCTGGTCGAGCCGCTCGTTGGCGGCGATCTCCGAGGGCGCCTTCGCCGTGAGGCGGACGCGGACCTCTCCCCCGCCCGCGAGGAACGCCATCGTCACATCTCCGGCCCCGAGGCGGGACCAGGTTGGGTCCAGGGCTTCGCCGACCGCCGACTCGGCCATGCCGCCGACGCGGATCACGCGCGAAACGATGGACGCCGTTTCGCCGGAACGACGGGCGAGGTCGGGCAGCACTTCCGCGTGCAGCATCCGTTCCATCTCGGACGGCACGCCCGGCACGGCGTAGATGACCTTCCCCTCGTGCTCCACCAATAGCCCGGGCGCGGTGCCGACCGGATTCGGGATAGAGGTCGAGCCCTCGGGCCGCTCGGCCTGGCGCAAGTTCGACTCCGGCATGTCGCGGCGCATGCGCTCGAACCGCGCGCGGATCTCGCCGACGAGCCGTTCGTCTCGGAGCAACGGCACGCGGACCAGCGCGGCGATCGCCTCGCGGGTCACGTCGTCCTGGGTCGGTCCGAGCCCACCGGTCACGACCACGGCGTCGGTTCGCTCGAGCGCCGCCCGGATCGCCTCCGCGATGCGGTCGACGTTGTCGCCGACGGCCGTATGGACGAAGCAATCGACGCCGATGCGGGCGAGCTCCCGGCCGATCGTCTGCGCGTTCGTGTTGGCGATGTCGCCGAGCAGCAGCTCGGTGCCGACGGCGACGACCTCGGCCTTCATCCCTCGATGCCGGCGGGCTTCGTGCCGAGCAGCTTCGGGGCCCGGATGATGTAGTCGAGCCCGCTCACGATCGTGAGGGTGAGCGCCAGGCCCAGGACGACGTTCTTCGATGTGTCCCAGCTGCTCCCGAGCGGGAGGATGTACAGGAGCACGGCGACCAGCTGCGCGCCCGTTTTCCCCTTCCCGGCGAGGCTCGCTGGGAAGCCCCGGCCGCGCCGGGTCGCCACCAGCCGAAGCGCGGTGACGACGACCTCTCGGGCGACGATGATGATCGCGGCCCACGGCGGGAACCGATCGACGACGACGAGCGCCACCATGGCGGCCGTGACGAGCATCTTGTCGGCCAACGGGTCGAGCAGTTGGCCGGTTGAGGAAACGAGCTGCATGCGCCGCGCGACGTAGCCGTCGAGTCCATCGGTGAGCGCCGCCGTCCCGAACGCGACGAACGCGATCCAGCTCGATAGCTCGGTGTCCACCAGAGTGAGGATCACCACCGGCGGGATGAGCGCAACCCGCAGGAAGGTGAGCGCATTCGGCCAGTGGATGCGGCGCGCGTTCACCCGCGGAAGTCTACTGAGGCTTGATCTCGCCGCGCGGCCCGAAGCTCGCGCGGTAGACCTGGCCGGCGCGGCCAGCCGGGCCCAGATCCGTGCCGTTCACGATCAGTCGCATGGCTCCGGCGTTGCCGATCGCGATGTCGATCTGCTCGGTCCCGTCGAACGTCTTGGACGTTCCGGCGGCGACGATCCCCTCGAATTCGAGCGTCCCGTCGACCATCGCGCGCAGCCAGCTGCGGCCTTGCGCGACGACCACGATCGTGACGAGAGACGTCTGCGGCGGCGGAACGACGGCGCTCGCCTGGGCGGTCGGCCGGCCGGTCGCCTCGGTCGAGGCCGGCAAGGTCGCGAGCGCGTTGCCGGCCGGCGTCAGTTGCGGACCCGGCCCCCGGATAACGCCGGTGAGAGCCGCGGCGACCAGAACGACCGAAGAGACGAGCGCGGCGATGAGCCACTTGGGCTTCGGCGGCCGGCGCGACTCCTTGACCTGCTCGTTCAGCCGCTCGATCGGTGACGGCTCGGAATACTCGAACCGGCGCCGATACTCCTGCGCCAGCGCATCCGCCTCGAGTCCGAGGTACCGGGCGTAGGTGTGCAGATGGCCGCGTGCAACCGCGTGATGGCCGATCTCTTCGAAACGCTCGCCCTCGAGCGCGCGGAGGTAGTCGGGCTTGATCCGGGTACGCCAAGCGGCTTCCTCGACGGATATGCCGAGATCTTCGCGCGCCGCCCGGAGGGTCGCTCCGATGTCGGCGGTTGTGGCATGCGGCACCAACGACACCTCCGACGGGAAGGGAACTGCCTCGAGCCGCGCCAAGTATAGGCTCGGACAAGGAGCGCCTCAAAAGGCGCGATGAGCGGGGAGCTTACGTCCGCGCCGCCCGCATCTCCTGGAGCTCGTCCGGGCTGATCAGGACCTCGCGCGGCTTCGAGCCCAGCGACGGCCCGACCACGCCGCGGTCCTCGAGAAGATCCATCAGACGCCCAGCGCGCGCGAACCCGACCTTCAGCTTGCGCTGGAGCATGCTCGTCGAGCCGAGCTGGCTCGTGACGACGAGCTCCATCGCCTGCCAGAGCAGATCGTCGTCGTTCCCTAGATCGGTGTCGGCGGCCGACGTGATCTGCTCGGCGGTGAGCTCGTCGGCGAAGTCTGGGTCCGACTGCTTGCGGACGTGGCCGACCATGGCTTCTATCTCCTGCTCGGAGACGTAGGCGCCCTGCACGCGGCGCGGCTTCGACATCGACGCCGGCAGGAAGAGCATGTCGCCGAACCCGACCAGCTTCTCCGCGCCTCCCTGGTCGAGCACGACCCGCGAGTCGGCCTGCGAAGCGGTCGCGAACGCGACACGCGAGGGGATGTTCGCCTTGATGAGTCCCGTCACGACGTCGACCGAAGGGCGCTGGGTGGCGACGAGCAGGTGGATGCCGACCGCGCGAGCCATCTGCGCGATGCGACAGATCGCGTCCTCGACGTCGCGAGGGGCGACCATCATGAGGTCGGCCAGCTCGTCGATGACGACCAGGATGTAGGGCATCGTCTCGGTGACCGGCAGCCCTTCCTTGGTCACCTTCCCTTCGAGGACGGCTGCGTTGTAGTTGTCGATCTGACGCTGGTTCGAACGCGCGAGGTCCTCGTAGCGGATCTCCATCTCGCGCACGACCCAGCCGAGGGCGTCGGCGGCGCGCTTCGGATGGGTGATCACCGGCGCGAGCAGATGCGGGATGCCGTTGTAGTGGGACAGCTCGACCCGCTTGGGGTCGACGAGGATCATGCGAACCTGATCGGGACGCGCGCGCGCCAGGATGCTCGTGATCATCGTGTTGATGCACGTCGATTTCCCCGACCCGGTCGCCCCGGCGATGAGCAGATGCGGCATCGTCGTCAGATTCACCATCACCGGCTCTCCGGAGATGTCCTTGCCCACGCCGACCGCCATCGGGTGCCGCTCCCCGCTCCCCTTCGGAGACGTGAGGATGTCTCGGAGCGTCACAAGCTCGCGCTCCCGGTTCGGGACTTCGACCCCGATCGCCGAGCGGCCGGGGATCGGCGCGATGATCCGGACATCGGGGGTCGCGAGCGCGTACGCGATGTCGTGCGACAGCGAGACGACGCGATTGACCTTCACGCCCGGCCCGAGCTCGACCTCGAAGCGGGTGACGGTCGGGCCCCGCGTCACCCGAGCCACGGTCGCGTCCACCTCGAACTGGCGCATGGTCGCCTCGAGGACGCGGATCGTGTCGGCCGTTCCCTTCGTTCCGCCGGTGAGGGTTGTTCCGTTCCGTAGAAGCTCCATCGACGGCAGAACGTACGGGCGCTTGGGCGCCGGCGTGCGCGCGAGGGCGGGCTGCGCCTCGGGGATCTCGACCAGCATCGGGGGACGGACGGGCTCGTGGGCTTCGTCGTCCTCTTCCTCGTCTTCGTCCGCCTCGTTATCTTCCTCGGGCTCCTCGACGACGTTGTCGGACTGATCGTCGAGCCCCGGGATGGTCCGCTTCTCGACCGGACGCGAGGCCGCTCGCTGGGCCCGGCGGGCCGCGATGCGCTCCCCGAGCGATTCGATCAAGCGACGCACGGGCGTCTTCGTGAAGATCATCAACCCGAGCGCGAGGACGGCGACGAGCGTGAACGCGGCGCCCCACGGACCCATGAGACGGTGCAGCGGCCCCGCGCTCAGGGCGCCGGCGACGCCTCCCGCGTTGCGGAGGGCTTCGCCGCCTGCGGTCACATCCGGCGTCCCCTTCGCGAGATGCCACAGGCCGAGCAGGCCGACGACGATGATGAAGAGGCCGATGACGATGCGGGGCCGGTCGGGTCCGGGCCGTACCGTGAACATGGCGTAGGCGAGGTAGCCGAAGAGCACCGGCGCCGCGAATCCTCCGGCGCCGAGCATTCCACGGAAGGTGAGCTCGAGGAATTCGCCGATCGGGCCGGCGTTGTGGAACCAGATGCCGAGCGCGCCGAGGATCGCGACGACGGTGAGCGCGATGCCGTAGGCGTCGCCGATCTGCGGGCCGAGCGCCTTGCGGATCCCTTCCGCTGCGTTGCGGAATGCGGAACCGGCTTTTCGAGCCCCCCCAGGCTTCTTACGCCCCCGCTTCTTCGTCGCCATCCGGCTCCTCGTCGCGGGGTTGGTACGCCCGGATCCCGGGCACCCGCCCCGGCGATCCCGGAGCGAGCGACCTAGATTAGCCCGAGACCGGCCAGCGCGCTGGAAACGCGGTTCCGCTCGGCCTCGGTGGCGTCGACGAGCGGCAACCGGACCGGACCCGCCGGCAGGCCGAGCATCTCGAGGGCCGCCTTGAGCGGGATCGGGTTCGAGGTGATGAACAACGCCTCGAAGATCGGAACGAGCTCACGGTTGATCTGCGCGGCGCCCTCGACGTCCCCTTTGTCATGGGCTGCCACCATCTCGGCCAA
>JBBDRM010000056.1 GCA_040905475.1 Actinomycetota bacterium | reverse complement strand
TCGCGAGCGGCGTCTTGACGTTCTTCGCGACGTCGGTCGCCGCGGGCATCGCGAGCTGGTCGCAGAGAACCGGGAAAGAGATCGGGCCCGGCGACGTCGAGGCGGCGACGTGGGCCATCGCCGAGCTCGGCCGCTCGTTCACCGCGCCGCAGTTCTTCCTCGCTCGCGAACAGGTTCTGGTGCACAGCCGCCGGATCGCAGAGTGGTGGACCGGCGGCTTCGACCTCCTGCTCACGCCCACCCTGCCCGAGCCGCCGCCGCCGCTGGGGCACTTCCGCGGCTTACCGGAGAACCCGCTCGAGGGACTTCTTCGCGGCGCGTCCTTCGCGATGCTCTGCGCACCGTTCAACGCGACCGGCCAGCCGGCGATCACGCTCCCGCTCGGCCGGTCGAGCGACGGCTTGCCCGTCGGCGTCCAGCTCGTCGCCGCGTACGGGCGTGAGGATCTGCTCATCCGCGTCGCGTCACAGCTCGAGCAGGCCACGCCGTGGGCCGATCGGTGGCCGGCCGTGTCGCCATGAGATTCGGGCTCGTACCCCCCATCGTCCACCGCAACCCCCGGTTCACCCCGCCGCGGTGGGAGTTCGACGCCGGGATCGACGACCTGGCGTTCGTCGCCCGGGCCGCGGACGAGCTCGGGTACGACTTCATGTGCTTCCCAGGGCACGTCGCGATCCCCGAGGAGGTTGCCGACGTTCGCGGCCTCGTCTACTGGGATCCCGTGGCGACCATGTCGTACATCGCAGCGCGGACACAACGTCTCAAGCTCTGCTCGTACGTCGTGGTGCTCGGCTACTACCACCCGCTGCAGATCGCGAAGTCTTACGGCACCGTCGACCGGCTGTCCGGCGGGCGGCTGATCCTCGGCGTCGGCGTGGGCTCGCTACAGCAGGAGTTCGAGCTGCTCGGCGCGCCGTTCGAGGACCGCGGCCTTCGGGGCGACGACGCGCTGCGAGCGCTGCGGGCGTCCCTCTCGAAGCGGACGCCCGTCTACCACGGCACCTACTTCGACTACGAGGGGTTCGTCGTCGAGCCGCACGCCGTCCAGGAGCGGGTCCCGATCTGGATCGGCGGGCGAACGAAGCGGTCGCTCCGCCGGGCGCTGGAGCTCGCCGACGGATGGTCGCCGTTCAAGCTCTCGATCGAGGAGCTGAAGCCGATGCTCGACGAACGACGCGACGAGATCGACGCGCATGCGGGCTTCGATCTGGTGTTCCCGCCGGACCCTCCCCTCGATCCGATCGGCGATCCGAGCGGGGTCGATCAAGTCCTTACGGCATACCGGTCGCTCGGCGCCACCGCACTCGCTTTGCGCTTCGTCCACCGTTCGCGTGAGCACTACGTCGAGCAGCTCGAAGCGTTCATCCGTGCCGTGAAAGGCTGAACGAAGGAGGAGTCGTGCTCAAGGAATTCAAGTCATTCATCCTGCGAGGAAACGCCGTCGACCTCGCGATCGGCGTCGTGATCGGCGCCGCGTTCGGGGCGGTCGTGAATTCGGTTGTCACGAACCTGCTTACCCCGCTCACGACGATCCCCGGGAAGACGAACTTCGAAGAACTTAGCTTCGTGATCAGCGGCAGTAGATTCCAGTACGGACTCGTCATCAACGCCGTCATCTCATTCATCCTGATCGGGGCTGCCGTCTTCTTCCTCGTCGTTCGGCCCTTGAATCATCTCGAAGAACGCCGGGCGCGAGCGCAGCCCGAGACGCTTCCGACCACGCGCCCTTGTCCGGAATGTCTGAGTGAGATCCCGAGAGACGCGCGGCGCTGCGCGCATTGCACGTCGGAAGTGGGAGCCGCTGCCTGACCAAAGACACTTGTCCCCCTTCGTATACTGAGCGCGAGGGGGCGCAGTTTCCTGGACGGAACGAACGCACGTATCCCAACCCTGCCCGCGCTCGACGGGATCAGGGCACTCGCCATCGCGGCCGTCGTCACCTATCACGGCGAGATCTTCTGGGCGCCCGGCGGGCTCCTCGGCGTTGAGGTCTTCTTCGTCCTCAGCGGCTACCTGATCACGTCCCTGCTCTGGTCGGAACTGCTGGATACGAGCAGGGTCGCGATCGGAACCTTCCTCATGCGTCGCGCGCGCCGGCTCTTCCCCGCGCTCTTCGTCATGCTCGCCCTGGCGTCGACCGCGTTCGTTCTCTGGTTCCCCGACGAAGTCGGCCGCATCCGAGGCGACGTGGCCGCCGCGGCCACCTACACATCGAACTGGTACCTGGTGGGAACGGACCACTCCTACTTCACGACGTTCGCACGCCCTTCTCCATTCGCCCACCTGTGGTCTCTGGCGATCGAGGAGCAGTTCTATCTCCTCTGGCCGCCGATCCTGTTCCTGTTGTGGAAGGTTGCGCGTCGGCGGGCCAAGCGTGTCGCCGCGGCGATCACGGCCGGCGCCGCCGGGTCGGTCGCGGCGCTGTTCCTTCTCTACGCCGGCGGCGATCCCTCCAGGGTGTACTACGGCACCGACACCCGCGCCGCGGGCCTCCTGATCGGCGCCGCCCTTGCGGTCGTGTGGCGGCCGTTCGCGAAGCCGGCGCAAGACCGGCCGCGCGTGCCGAGGTGGGCGCTCGACGGCGCTACCCTCACTTCGCTCGCGTTCTTGGTGTTCGCGTTCATGCGCTTCGACGATCTCTCCTCGTTCACGTATCGCCCCGGCCTGCTGCTCGTCGCTCTCGCGACGGCCACCCTGGTCGGCGCAGCAGTTCATCCCGATGCCCGGGTCGCGAAAGTCCTCGGCAGCTCGCCGCTGCGGTGGCTCGGCAAGCGCTCGTACGGCATCTACATCTGGTACTTCCCCGTTTTCGTCGTGACCCGGCCGGGCGTTGACTACGACATCACGCTCGGAACGGCGTTCGCGATGCGCACCGCCGCGACGCTGACCCTCGCCGAGCTCTCCTATCGATTCATCGAGGAGCCGGTCCGGAACGGCGCGCTCGGCCGCCTATCCGCTCGCATATGGCAAAGCTTGCGAACCCCGGGCGGCGTGCGCCAGCGAACCGCGCTGCGGCTCGTCGGAACCACTGCGATCGCGTCGCTTCTGCTCGCCTCCTTGACCGCAAACATCCTCAACGCCGCACCCCCGCTCGCTGAGGCGGCCGATCAGTCCTCACTCGTAGGCGTCCTCGATCAGGATGACAGCACCGACCCTATGGTCTTCGCCCTGCCTACCCCACACGCGCCCGTCGACGTCCGGCCGCCGGTCGCGATCGGCGACTCGGTGATGACCAGCGCCAGGTCGGCGCTGCGCAACCGCTTCGGGCGCATCCTGATCGATGCCGCGGTGGCGCGGCAGGTGAAGGACGGGATCGCGGCACTCGAGCGGCTGAAGAGCGAGGGCAGGATCGGACGCGTGGTGATCATCCACCTCGGCAACAACGGACGGTGGCTGTCCGCTCAAGTGGACCGCATCATGCGGATCCTCTCCGGCGTGGAGCTGGTCGTTTTCGTCAATGTTCGCGTGCCCCGACGATGGGAGTCCTCCAACAACCAAACCCTTGCGGCCGGGGTTCAACGGCACGCGGGTCGTGCCGTGCTGTTGAATTGGAAGAAGCTCTGGAGAACGTGTCCGGCCAAGACCTTCGGTAAGGACGGGACGCACCTGAGCGCGATCGGGGCCCGTTGCTATTCGCGGCTGATCGCGAACGCTTCGGTCCTCTGATATCGGTCAGAGCACGTCCCGGATGAACGCCGCCATCGCTGTGTAGCCGTCCTCCGTGAGGTGGATGCCGTCGCTCCGCACCCACTCCGGATGAGCGTCGAGCACCGCCCCCCAACCGGGCACAACGAGGCGCCGGTCGGCTTGGTCTGTCGCCGTCAGGATCGCGATCTTCTCCCGGTAGCGGTCCGGGTCCGTGTGATACGGCGGGATCCACACGATGCGCCTCGCGCCGCGCTCGACGAGCAGCTCGCGCAACGCCGCAACGTCTTCCGCGAACCCGTCGCTCGAGAAACCGGGGTTCGAGCCGAGCGCGACCACGACGTTGCGGGGAACGGGATCGTCGCGGTCTTCGATCTCGCCGATCGCCCACGAGACGCTCCGGCCGTTCTCGGCGATGGTTTCGAGTTCCCATCCGTCGAGCGCGAGGATCGCGCCGAGATGACCATGCCGGTCCGCCCCGACCATGAGCGAGTCGCCTATCGCGAGCAACGGTCCACCGGCCGCCGTGGATGTACCCAGTGCCGCCGGCCTCTCTTCCCCGGCCGACAGCGGCGTGTCGTCCGGGCCCTGGTCGTTCACGCTGGCCGTGAGCGCCGAAAGAAGCATCGACGTTGCGAGGAGAGCCCGCCTCAAAGTCATGCGGTAAATCTATTCATTCAGGGCGCTTCCCACGCGAGCACCGTTGCGTCACCGTGGCGGCGACGCAGCTCCTCGACCTCGTGGTCGGGACGTCGTCCGCCGTCGAGATCGCACTCGAGCCGCCCCGCATAACCTGGCGTTTCGGACTTCATAGGGTTGCCCCGGCTCCCGATAGGGATAATGGTGATGACATGATCATCGACGGTTTCGCACGCCAGGTCCCGGACACCGATCCGGAGGAGACCGCCGAGTGGCTCGAGTCCTTCCAGGCGCTGCTCGACGGCAAAGGCAAGACGCGCGCCCGGTACCTGCTGATCAAGCTTCTCGAGCGCGCTCGCGAGGAACAGGTTGGATTCCCCGCGACCGTCTCTACCCACTACGTCAACACGATCCCCGCCGACAAGGAGCCGCCGTTCCCCGGCGATGAGCACATCGAGCGCCGCATCCGCGCGTTTATCCGTTGGAACGCCGCCGTCATGGTCACGCGCGCGAACATGCTCTCCGAAGGTATCGGCGGACACCTCGCGACCTACGCCTCCTCGGCGTCGCTCTACGAGGTCGGCTTCAACCACTTCTTCCACGGCAAGGACGGCGAGCGCCCCGGCGACCTGATCTCCTTCCAGGGACATGCGGCGCCGGGGATCTACGCGCGCGCGTTCCTCGAGGGACGCTTCACCGAGGATCAGCTCGATCACTTCCGGCGCGAGCTCGGCGGCCGTGGCTTGTCGTCCTATCCGCACCCGCGTCTGATGCCGGAGTTCTGGGAGTTCCCGACGGTGTCGATGGGACTCGGGCCGCTGGCGTCGATCTATCAAGCGCGATTCAACCGTTATCTGAACCATCGGGGTTTGGTGGATACCTCGACCTCGAAGGTGTGGTGCTTCGTCGGCGACGGCGAAACCGACGAGCCGGAGACGCTCGGCTCTTTGTCGCTGGCCGCTCGCGAGCAGCTCGACAACCTGATCTGGGTCGTGAACTGCAACCTGCAGCGGCTCGACGGTCCGGTCCGCGGCAACGGCAAGATCATCCAGGAGCTCGAGGCGGTGTTCCGCGGCGCCGGCTGGAACGTCATCAAGGTCATCTGGGGCCGGAAGTGGGACGAGCTCCTCGCGAAGGACCACGACGGCGTCCTCGTGGCCAAGATGGACTCGACGCTCGACGGCGAGTTCCAGAAGTACGCGACCGAGTCGGGGGCCTACATCCGCGAGCACTTCTTCGGCCCAGACGAGCGGCTCAGGAAACTCGTCGAGCACCTCTCCGACGAGGAGCTCCGGATGCTCCCGCGCGGCGGTCACGACTACAGCAAGCTGTACGCCGCCTACCGCGCCGCAACCGAGAACGAGGGCGCTCCGACGGTGATCCTCGCGAAGACGATCAAGGGCTGGACGCTCGGCCCCGACATCGAAGCCCGCAACGTCACCCACCAGATCAAGAAGATGTCGTCGAAGCAGCTTCGCGAGCTTCGCGAGCGCCTCTACCTCCAGGACGAGATCCCCGAACAGGCGGTCGACGAGGAGGAGGAGCTGCCGCCCTACTACCGGCCGGCCGAGGGCTCCGAGATCCACGAATACTTGATGGAGCGCCGGCGCGTGTTAGGCGGCTCGGTGCCCAAGCGACGGTCGTCATGGGAGCCGCTCGAACAACCGGCCGAGGGAACCTTCGACGCCTTCCTGCAGGGATCCAAGGACCGCGCGGTGTCGACCACCATGGCCCTGACGGGGATCATCCGTGCGCTGATGCGCGACAAGAAGATGGGCGCTCGGGTGGTACCGATCATCCCCGACGAGGCGCGCACGTTCGGCATGGACCCGCTGTTCGCCGAGTTCGGTATCTACGCGCCCTTCGGACAGCTCTACGAGCCGGTCGACGCGGGGATGCTCCTCACCTACAAGGAATCGAAGACGGGCCAGATCCTCGAGGAGGGCATCACCGAAGCTGGGTCGATGGCCTCGCTGCAGGCGGCCGGCAGCTCCTACGCGACCTGGGGTGTGCCGACCGTGCCGTTCTTCATCTTCTATTCGATGTTCGGGTTCCAGCGGGTCGGGGATCTGATCTGGCAGTTCGGCGATATCCGCGGCCGGGGTTTCCTCTGCGGGGGAACGGCCGGCCGGACGACGCTCAACGGCGAGGGTTTGCAGCACGAGGACGGGCACTCATTGGTGCTGTCGTCGACCGTGCCGAACATCCGAACCTACGACCCGGCTTTCGCCTACGAGCTGGCGCTGATCGTCCGTGACGGCATCGAGCGGATGTACGGCGGCGAGCCCGAGGACTGCTTCTACTACCTCACGCTGTACAACGAGAACTACGCGATGCCTCCGATGCCCGACGGGGTTGAGGACGGCGTGCTCCGCGGACTGTACCGATTCGCGACCGCGCCCGACGGGCCGTCCCGCCACGCGACGATCCTGTTCAGCGGTGTTGCATGGAAGGCCGCGATGGAAGCACGCGAGCTGCTCGCCTCGGATCACGACGTGGCCGCCGAGTGCTGGAGTGCGACGTCCTACAAGCTGCTGCGCGAGGAGGCGCTGTCGGCCGAGCGGTGGTCGCGCCTGCACCCGAACGAGCCGGCGCGGGTGCCGTTCGTGACCTCCACGCTCGCCGAGGTCGGCGGCCCCGTCATCGCAGTCACGGACTTCATGAAAGCGGTTCCGGACATGATCAGCAGGTGGGTGCCGGGCCCGTTCGTCCCGCTGGGGACCGACGGCTTCGGCCGCTCCGATACCCGCGCCGCGCTGCGACGCCACTTCGAGGTGGACGCCGGCAACGTGGTGGTGGCGACGCTACACGCTCTCGCCCAAGCCGGCGAAGCCAAGCCGGAAGAGGTCGCGGAAGCGATCGCGCGCTACGAGATCAACTCCGAAGCACCCGACCCGCGCACCGCCTGAGTCAGTACCCCAGGCTGACGTCCACCAGCCCTTCCAACGCCTCCCCTTTGGCGAAGTGCTTCACGTTGCGTTCGACGAGCGCCTTCAGCTCGGGGATCGCCATCGCGAACGTGTTCGCGGCGTGCGAGGTGATGATCACGTTCTCCATCTCCCAAAGCGGGTGACCGTCGGGGAGCGGCTCGGGATCGGTGACGTCGAGCGCCGCACCGGCGATCCGCCCGTCGCGCAACGCCTCGACGAGTGCCTCGGTGTCGACGAGTCCACCCCGCGCGACGTTAACGAGCCACGCGCTCGGCTTCATCGCGCGGAGCGCCTCCGCGTCGACGAGCTTCGCGGTCTCGGCCGTGAGCGGGGCCGCGAGCACGACCCAGTCTGCTTCGGGGAGGAGCTCAGCGATCCGCGTGAACGGCAGGGTCCGTTCGGCGCCTTCCAACCCCCGGCCGGAACGGTTGACCGCGAGCAGCCGCGGCCCGAGCGGGCGGAGCATCTCGGCCAGCGCGGTCCCGATCCCTCCGGTCCCGACGATGAGCACCGTCCCACCGGCCACCCGCCGCGTTGCGGTTAACTCCTTGTTCGACAACCAGCGTCGCGTGCGCGCATGCCGGTGAAGCTCCCGAGCGGCGAGGAGCACCAGCGCGAGAGCGTGCTCGGCGGTGGCCGGGCCGTAGATCCCTTTGGCGCAGGTCCAGGTGCGGGAGGGATCGATGACGCCGGCGTTGGCGAACGACTCGATGCCGGCGAACGGGAGCTGAACCCAGCGTGCCGGCGACCGCCCGAGGACCTCGCGAATGCCCTCGGGATCACGCGGATCGGTCCAGACGATCCCGTCGGCCTCTGCCTCCCCGACCAAGGCTCCGCCGGCATGGATCACGGCTTGCTCGATATCGGCGTTCGAAGGAAGGACGGCGATCTTCGGACTCGTCACCGCCGAGAGTCTAGGGGGTCGCGTGCCGGGGACGAGGTAGGCGAATCCGTCGGCTTTCGGGCCAGACCCCGCTCAAGTTCGCGCTTCCAGATGACTCAGAAGGTCTATGGACCGCTCGGTAATCACCTACGTACCTTCTAGTAGGGGCGGTGATTTTCCCTACACCTACCGGGGGATACGGCGGCGATGACTGAAACGATGATCAAACGTGTGTCCCCCATAGCCAAGAGAACGGCGCTGGTGGCCGCCGCCTACATGGTCGGCGCCATCGCCGGGCTACAGATGGCGGTCGACAATCCGAACGTAACGTCGGTATGGCCGCCGACGGGGATCGCCGTCGCCGCGGTCGTCCTTTTCGGCCCTCGGATCTGGCCCGGCATCGCTGCAGGGGCCCTCCTTTCAAACGTCATCAACGGGGCGCCCTTGGAGACCGCGCTCGCCATCTCCGTCGGCAACACGATCGCCCCGCTCATGGCGGGGGCCCTGCTCCGCTACATGGGTTTCCGGCCCACACTCAGCCGTCTCAAGGACGTGGCGGTGCTGATGTTCGTGGGAGGTCTCGGCGCGATGCTCGTCAGCGCCACCCTGGGGACGATCTCCCTCTCGGCGACGGGGCAGATCGTGCCCGGGCATCATGTCTTCTCGGCGTGGCTCACCTGGTGGATCGGGGACGCGCTCGGCGTGATGATCCTTGGGCCCTTGATCATGGTCTTTGGTTCCCGCGGAGCCGGCACCGAGCTCGTGCGGGATCGTCCCATCGAGGCCGCGGCATTGCTCGCCGTTTCGCTCACGATGGCGCTCTTGGTGTTCACGACGGCGCTCCCGCTCCGGTATCTCGTGTTCCCCTTGGTGCTGTGGGCAGCGCTTCGTTTCCATCAGCGAGGCGCCGCGACCCTCACGGTTCTGATGGCGGGGGTCGCTCTCGTCCAAGGGACGAGCAGTGGCTCTCCGTTCGCGGGTCTCTCCCCGACCATGCGCCTGCTTGCGCTGCACGGATTCAACGTGGCCGTAGCGATCACATCGCTCTCGCTCGCCGCCGTCTCGTCCGAACGCCTCCGCGCGCAGATCGCGCTCAAGAAGGCCGCGGATGAGCTGGAGGAGCGGGTCGAGCGACGGACCGCCGAGCTGCGCGTCAGCGAACAACGGATGCTGGAGGCGCAGGCGCTCTCCCATGTCGGTTCCTTCCACTGGAACATCGCGGAAGATCGGGTCACGTGGACGGACGAGATGTACCGGGTCTTCGGCCAGACGCCGCAGGAGTTCCCCGCAACCTTCGAGGGCTACCTCGAGATCGTGCACCCCGACGACCGTCCACGGATAAAGGCGACTATAGAGAAGTCGGTTGCGACCTCAGGATCCTACGACCACGAATACCGGATCGTGCGGCCGGACGGCGTCATGCGATGGGTTCACGGTCGAGGCGAAGCCGTTCAGGACGAAAGAACGGGTGTGCTCGTCGGCCTCGCCGGGTTCTGTCACGACATCACGCAACGCAAAGCCGTCGAGGACTCGCTCCGTTCCGCATACGAAAGCGAGAGGGAAGTGGCGCGGCGGCTGCTCGCGCTCGACGAGATGAAGGACTCGCTGCTTACGGCGGTGTCCCACGAGCTGCGGACGCCGCTGACCGTCATCATCGGCGTGGCCGACACGCTTGAGCGTCGCGACATCCCACTCAACACCGACGACGGCCGCTACTTGCTGAGCCGCCTGAGCGCGAACGCCCGGCGCCTGCACAAGCTGCTGATGGATCTGCTCGACCTCGATCGCCTCAACCGGGGTGTTCTGGAGCCACGACCCCGACCGACCCCCCTGCGCGATCTTGCCCTTCGCATCTTGGAGTCGCTCGATATGGGAGACGCGCATCGGGTGAACCTCGAGCTCAACGGCGCGGTGCTCCTGGCCGATCCCTCGCACGTGGAGCGGATCTTGGAGAACCTGCTCATCAACGCCTCGAAACACACGCCGGCCGGCACGCAGATCTGGGTGCGCGCGGAGCCGAACGGCTCGGGCACGGTCCTCGTCGTCGAAGATGCCGGGCCCGGCGTCGAGCCCGATCTTCGCAGCGTCATCTTCGAGCCGTTCCGGCAGGGAGACACCCCTTCACACGCGCCGGGCACCGGGATCGGGCTGTCGCTGGTCGCCCGCTTCGCACACTTGAATGGCGGTCGCGCCTGGCTGGAGGAACGACCCGGCGGCGGCGCGTCGTTCCGTGTGCTCCTGCCGTCGGCTCCGGTCGGCGAGCTCTCCCCCGGCGAGGCGGCAGGCGCAGCTTAGAGGCGTCAGTCCTCGCTCGTCAGCGCCTCATTCCGGCGCATCACCACGTCGGACACTCGCGCAAGGATCGGGCCGATCACGACGAGCAGCAGCACGTAGGCGACCGTCACCGATGCCAGCTTCACGGTGAGCCCGGACGTCACGCCGAGCCCGGCAATCGCGAGCGAGAACTCACCCCGAGCGACGAGCCCGGTTGCTGCGCGCACGCGCTCCCGGCGTTCCATCCCGCTGTTCCTCGTCGCGAGCCAGCCGGTCAGAGCCTTGCTCGCGATCCCAACGAAGCCGAGCAGGGCCGCCGCACCGAGCACGGGCGGCAGGGACGCCGGGTCGACCTGCAGGCCGATAAAAGCGAAGAAGAACGCCGAGAACAGGTCGCGAAGCGGGGCGAGGAGCTGGCGGGCGCTTTGCGCAGCCGGACCGGACAGGACGATGCCGATCAGCAGTGCGCCGACCGCGGCCGAGACGTCGATCAGCTCCGCGAGGCCGGCCACGAGCAGCGCGAGCCCGAGGATCGTCAGCAGCAGCGCTTCCTCCGACGTGCTGAACACGAGGCGACTGATGCCGACCTGGACGCGCATCGCGAGCAGAAGCACCACGATCACGCCCAGCACGGCGAGCGCCGCCGACCCGAACCCTGCGAGGGTGGCTCCCCCGACCACCAGCACGCCGAGGATCGGCAGGTACAGGGCCATCGTGAGGTCCTCGATCACGCACACCGAGACGACGAACTGCGCCCCCCTCCCGCCGGACCACCCCAGGTCCGAGATGATCTTGGCCGCGACCCCCGACGACGTCACGAGCGTCACGCCGCCGAGGAACAGGGACGTCACCAGTCCGAAGTCGAGCAAGAACCCCGCGAGGAAGCCCGGCGTGAAGTTGAGCACGACATCGAACAGCGCGGTGGGGACCGAGCGACGCATCGTGGTGATGAGGTCGCGAGCCGAGTACTCGAGGCCGAGCATGAACAGCAGGAGGATGAGGCCGATCTCGCTGCCGATCTCGACGAAGCTGTGAGTGGTGCCGAGCGGGAGGAGCCCGCCCTCGCCGAAGGCGAGGCCGGCCAGCAGGTAGAACGGGATGGCCGGGATGGCGAACTGGCTGGCGAGGCGCGCGAGGACGGCGAGGGCGAGGATGAGGCCCCCGAGCTCGAGCAGGCGCGCCGCGTCCACGACGGAAGGTTAGTCGGTTGGGCCCGAGCGGCCAGGTGAGTTTGGTTTCTACGGTGTTGGTTCGGCGGGGCGTAGTCCAGGAGAGCGAATGTGGAAGCGTGTCCTTCCTGGTCTTGCTCCCGATGGCGACGGGTGCCGAGCACGAGCCGGACGCGGCTCGGCCCCTTTCAGGAGTCACAAATAGGTCAGGTTCGAACTACAGTCGTGTAATTCCAATGACGCTTGCGCTCTTGCTGTCTTCTGCCGATAATTATCGAGACTGCGTTTTGCAGTCTCGAGAGTGGGAGTGACAGGCATGGACTGGGTAGGGCGCTTTCCCCTTGTGGACCGAGATGAAATCGTTCGCGCGTTTCGGCCTGGAACGACTCCAAAGGAGCGCACATTTCGTACGCTGAGGAAGCGCGGCCTTATTTCTCGCGGGTTCCGAATTCAGGTTCGTCGACGCAATCGGTTGGCCGGACAAGTCTGGGTCTACTCAGCATTGAATTTAGATGCCGCTGTTCTAGCGCGCCATGGCGACGACGAAGAAGCTGTAAGGGTCGCCACAGAGGCCGAGAAACAAGAGGCTCGTTGGGAAACCAGGCTGGCCGACGTCGCAGTCGCACTAGAGCTGCCGCTCGAAACGCTCCAGGCCTTCAAGGATCTTCGTAATCAACTTGTCCATGAGCTCCTTCCTTTAGCGCAGGAGATCGAGCGAGTCCGCGACACATTCAAGCCGTTAAAGGATCTCATTGATGAGCAGTTTGGAATCGTGAAGACGTTGAGCGAGAGTTGGGCATCACTCGAGATTCTGAGTTCTGCCCATCAAATCGTCGAGGTCAAGCGCCTCCTTACCGAAGCCTCCTCGATAGCAATCGGCGACTTCGCTCTACTACGCTCCGAACTGTTTCAAGGTCAGTCACTGCTAGAGCTCGTGCCGGCCGTGTGGGATCCGAATGCTCGCAGGGACCTCCCTTCATCGGAAGAAGCGACTGCCCTCAGCCAGCATCTGACGGAGCTTCTCGAACCGGTCGAACCATCGCCTGCGGTTTGGGCAGAGCTTCGTAAACGACGTGCGGCCGGTGACACGGTTCGAATCCCAACGCAAAAGATTCGGATTCTCGGCTAGTGTGGCAACTTGGGCGCGCGCAGCCGAAAAGAACGACCGACCTCTGCTCCAAGCTTTCACGTGTACAAGGGCGGAAGGACCCGACTACGAACGAATCGTGCAAACGTGGATCAGGCGGGACTCCCTCTCTGACACGAATCTAAATACAAGGGCTGACCAGAGGCTCCTACTTCTGTTCCATAACGACTACCACTTCGGGGTTGTTGCGCACGCCCGTACAAACCTGGGGAGCGAGCCCGCGCGTTCGTGGATCTATGGCGCTATTGCGATTGGGCGTCAGGGAACCTCTATCGAAGGGGTACGTGCCTCGGACACCCTAATTGACGTCTTGCTGAATGACATCCGCGAAAGAGACGATCCGCTCCCACCGTGGCTTATTGCAAAGGCTCACCCAGACAATAGGCGGTCCTTGAAGTTACTCGACCGGATCGGCCTAACCACACAAGACGAGGAACTCCGCGGCGGGCTCGTCACGAGGTTTGGACCACTTCCTAGCTAAGGCGTCGGCTGCGCCGATCTAGGCGAGTGACCGCGTCGCGCGGCCCGGTTCAGCGCGTTGAGGAAAGCGCGCGCGCTCGCCTCCACGATGTCCGTCGAGATGCCTCGGCCGGTGAAGCGCTCGCCCTCGACCTCGATCTGAACGGTCACGTCGCCGAGTGCTTCGGAGCCTTCGGTGACCGCCGCGACGTTGAACGACCAGAGCTTGGCATCGACGCTCGTGGCGCGCATGATCGCGCCGAAAGCCGCGTCTACCATCCCGTCGCCCATCGCGGACTCCTGGATGGATTCGCCGTTCTTCACGATCTTCACGGTCGCCGTCGGCGAGAGGTGGGTGCCGCCGGTGACCTGTAGGGCTTCCAGGCGGTAGACCTCCTCGACGGTCTGGATCTCGTCCGCGACGATCGCCTCGAGGTCCTTGTCGGAGATCTGGATCTTGCGATCCACCAGCTCCTTGAACCGCGCGAAGGCGCGATTCAGTTCTTCCTTGCCGAGCTGGAAGCCCATCTCCTCGAGCGTCTTCGAGAACGCATGCCGTCCCGAGTGCTTCCCGAGCACGATCTTGCCGCCCTCGACCCCGATGTCCTCGGCTTTGATGATCTCGTAGGTCAGCCGGTCCTGGATCACGCCGTGCTGGTGGATCCCCGACTCGTGTGAGAAAGCGTTCTCCCCCACGATCGCTTTGTTCCGCTGGACCTGGTAGCCGGTCAGCAGCGTGACGAGCCGCGACGAGCGCGCGAGCTCCTTCGTGTTGACGCCGGTCTCGACCCCGAGCAGGTCGTGGCGCATCTTGATCGCCATCACGACTTCCTCCAGCGAGCAGTTCCCGGCCCGCTCGCCGATGCCGTTGATGGCGACCTCGACCTGCCGGGCGCCGGCGCGGACGGCTTCGATCGAGTTCGATACCGCGAGCCCGAGGTCGTTGTGGCAGTGCACCGACACGATCACATCGGCGAGGCGCGGCACCGCCTTGTAGCACTCGCGGATCAGCTCGCCGAAGTCGTACGGGATCGCGTAGCCGACCGTGTCGGGGATGTTGATCGTGGTCGCGCCGGCCGCGACCGCCGCGTCGACGATCTTGAACAAGAACTCGGGCTCGGTTCGCGTCGCGTCCTGCGGCGAGAACTCGACGTCTTCGCAGTAGCCTTTCGCACGCTCGACGCCGGCGACCGCCTGGGCGAGGATCTCGTCCTCGGTCGCGTTGAGCATGTACTTGCGGTGGATGTCGGAGGTCGACAGGAAGACGTGGATCCGCGGCTGCCGCGCGTGCTGGACGGCCTCCCAGGCTCGATCTATGTCCTGGTCGTGCGCGCGAGCGAGGGCTGCGATGCCCGGGCCCTTGACGGTCTGGGCGATCGCCGATACCGACTCGAAGTCCCCGGGCGACGTGACGGGGAAACCGGCCTCGATGATGTCGACGCCGAGGCGGGCTAGCTGCTCCGCGATCTCGAGCTTCTCCTTGACGTTGAGATTGATCCCCGGCGACTGCTCGCCGTCCCGTAGCGTCGTGTCGAAGATCCGAACGCGGTTGTCCGTCACTTTCAACGCCTCCCTTTGGATTCTGCCTAGCCTATCCGGACCAACAAAAAACCCCCCGTATCCGAGGGGTAGCGCGCACGCCGAAAGGCGAGCGCGCCGTCAAAGCAGGAGCAGCGCCGACCGATGGATCCTCGTGGACGTCATGGTTCGGCGATTCTGCCAGGAGCCGTGATGGGTGTCAACGAGTTTTGCCGGTGGCATCATGGGCACGGGCTGCCGGGCATGGCGGGCAGGATCGCGGTCAGATAAAGACCGTTGACGATCCGGATTGGGCATCGCTCGGCGCGCCGCTGCTGGAGATCGAGGATGCGCCCTTCGAACCCGGCCGAGCCCTCGGTCGCAAACTCAGCCTTACCGAGAACATTGAACGCATCCAGGGCAGTGATGCCTAACCCAGCGTGACGACCTTCGCGTCCTTGGCTTCCGAGCCTTCGACGAGCTCCTTCAGCACATCCGGCTCGATCGGCTGATCGACCGTGATGCACATCAACGCCTCGCCGCCTTTCTCCTGGCGGCCCACGCGCATGTCCGCGATGTTCACACCCGTTCGCCCGAGGATCGTGCCGATCGCTCCGATCACGCCCGGCCGGTCGTCGTAGCGCAGGAAGCACATGTTCGGGCCCGGCGGGAAGTCCACCTCGAAGTCGAAGATCCGCACGAGCCGCTCCTCGTTCCGCACGCCGACCAGCGTCCCGGCGACGGCGATCCCATCGCCGGCCGACACCTCGATCAGGTTGACGTAGTCGCGGGACATCGCACTCTTCATCTCGCCGTACTCGATCCCACGTTCCTTCGCCATCAGCGGCGCGTTCACGAAGGTCACCGGCTCGTGCATGATCGCGGCGAACATCCCCTTCAGCCCGGCGAGCGTCAGAACGCGGGTGTCGTGATCGGCGATCTGCCCCTGGTACGAGAACCGCACTTCGTGCGCGTGGCCGCCGGACAGCGCGGTGAGGATGCGGCCGAGCTTCTCCGCGAGCGGCAGGAACGCCCGTACCACATCGGACAGCTCGCGGCCGGCGTCGACGTTCACCGCGTACGGGGCCAGCTCGCCGCGCAGCGCCAGGCCCACCTGCTCGGCGATCGCGGCGCCGGCCTTCTCCTGCGCTTCCTCGGTCGAGGCGCCGAGATGCGGCGTCAGCACCACGGTGTCGAGGCCGAACAAGGGCGATCCCGCGTCCGGCGGTTCTTGGGCGAAAACGTCCAGCGCTCCCCCGCCCAGCCGCCCGTCGGCGACCGCGGCGGCCAGCGCGTCCTCGTCCACGATCCCGCCGCGCGAGGTGTTCACCAGCCGCGCTCCGGGCTTCATCAGCCCGAGCTCCCGCGCGCCGATCAACGCCGAGGTCTCGGTCGTCTTCGGCAGGTGGATCGTGACGAAGTCGGCGACGCGCAAGGCCTCGTCGAGATCTGCCAGCTCGACGCCCATCTGCCCGGCGCGCTGCTTCGCGACGTAGGGGTCGTAGGCGACGACCCGCATCCCGAACGCCAGCGCGCGCTGCGCCACGAGCGTCCCGATGCGCCCGAGCCCGAGGATGGCCAGCGTCTTGCCGTGCAGCTCGACGCCCTCGAACTTGCCACGCTCCCACTTCCCGCTCTTGACCGACGCATTCGCCGCCGGGATGTTCCGCGCCTGCGAGAGCATCAGCGCCATCGCGTGCTCGGCGGCGGACAGGACGTTCGAGGTCGGTGCGTTGACGACGACGATCCCGTGCCGCGTGGCCGCGTCGACGTCGACGTTGTCGAGCCCGATCCCCGCCCGGCCGATCACCTTGAGGTTGCGGCCTTTCTCGATCAGCTCGGCGTCGGCGACCGTTTGCGAGCGCACGATGAGCGCGTCGTAATCGCCGATGATCTCGAGCAGCTGCGCGCGCGTGAGATCGGTCCGGAGGTCGACGGTCGCCTCGGCCCGGAGGGACTCGATCCCCGCCTCAGCGATCGGCTCGGTGACGAGCACCTTCATCCGTGGCTCTCTCGCAAGATCTCACCGCAGAACGGCCCTGTCCGCTCCTCGGCACGCGGCTCGAAACGCGGCGGGCCCGGGATGACCTGTGTCGTGTCAACGAAGACGTCGTCGCCTACCACCGCCACGGCGAACCGATCGAGTCCACGCGGAGCCGGACCTAGCGCGTAGTGGCCGAGACGATCGAACTTCGAACCGTGGTTCAGGTCGTCGAACCACCCGGAGGTCTCGCAGTAGGTTACGGGCTGGCCGCGCCCATCCAGAGAGGAAAGCGCAACAGGTTCATCGCCGTCGAGCACAAGGATCACGCCCGAGCCGTCGACGGTCAGGATCTCCTCACGCTGAAGCTCGGGCCACGAAGCGATCCGTTGCCAGGGTGCGTTCGGCAGCACGCCTCGCATTGCCAGCCCCACGATCCCCGCGCCGAAGATCACGCCCACCAGAAGGGCGACCGCCAACAACAGCGAGCGCCTCTTCGGGGGACCACCACTCGCAACGACCCGCTCGGGAGCGACGACGGTCATACGGCATCAGCCTTTCTGCGCGTAGACCTCTTCGGCCGCCGCGACCGCGGCGCCCGGCTTCGCGGGGTATCCCATCTCGCTCAGGCATGACTCGAGCGCGGCCATCGCCTGCAGCACGTCGCCTGCGTCGATGTAGCCGAGGTGCCCGATGCGGAACACCTTGCCCTTCCACTTCCCCTGGCCCGGCGCGAACACGATCCCGAACCGCGACCGCACCAGCGCGGTCAGCTCGTCGCCGTCGATCCCCTCGGGCGCGCGGATCGCCGTCACGCACACCGCGCGATCGAGGGCCTCACCGACCAGATCGAGCCCGAGCGCCTTCACCGCTTCCTTCACGGCGCGTGAATTGCGGCGGTGGCGCGCGAAGACGTTGTCGATGCCCTCCTCGCGCAGCAGGCGGACCGCCTCACGCAGACCGAGGTACAGCGACACGGCAGGCGTATACGGGTTCTCCGGCTCCTTGCGGTTGTAGGCGTCGCGGACCGGGCCCCAGTCGAGATAGAACCGCGGGCACTTGGCGGTCTCGTTCGCCTTCCACGCGGCGTCGCTGACGCTCACGAACGCGATCCCGGGAGACATCATGAGACCCTTCTGCACTCCGCCGACCGCGACGTCGATGCCCCACTCGTCGACCATGAGCGGCGTCGCGCCGAGTCCCGAGATCGTGTCGACCACCAACAGCGCCGGGTGATCCTTGACCACGGCGCCGATCGCCTCGATGTCGTTGACCACGCCGGTCGAGGTCTCGGAGTGCTGGATGAGCACGCCTTTGATGCCCGGCTCGAGTGCGGCGGCGACATCGGCAGCCTGAGCGACTTTGCCCCAGTCGTACTCGAGGAGCTTCACGTCCAGGCCGTAGGCGGTGGCGATCTTGACGAACCGCTCGCCGAAGTTGCCTACCGACACGACGAGGACACGGTCGCCCGGGCTGAACAGGTTCACGACCGCAGACTCCATGCCGCCGGAGCCGCTGGCCGTGTAGGTGAGTACGTCGTTCGAGGTGTTCATGAGCCACTGGAGCCCCTCGGTGCACTCACGCAGGACCGCCGCGTAGCCCGGCCCGCGGTGGTAGACGATCGGGCTGCCCTGGGCAAGCAGGACCTCGGCCGGGACCGGGGTCGGGCCGGGGGTCATGAGTATCTCGGGTTTCCGCACGTCATTGCCTCGCTTCCGGGAAGTCCGGTCGGTTCGCTCGATGCCATTCTAGGCGTTCACGACGTCACGTCCTCGCGATATCGAGTGAGCCGGCCCGGTCGGCCGGTGTGCGGCCGAGCGGCGACGTTTCCACCCCTCGCACAAGGGAAGGTACTCAATATCCGTCTGTGATGAAGTTTTCACATGCTCCGGGAGGGCTAGACATGGCAAGCATCCTCGACCGTTCACGCCAGATCGCGGTGATCCCACTCCGCTTGATGCGCGCACCGTTCACTGTGGCTCGACAGCTCCGCGACATGGTGAACGACCGCGGCGTCGTCGGTCAGTCTCGCCGCGCATTCGTGGAGGACCTGACCGGACGCGCGAAAGCCCTCGCAGGCTTCCTCCTCGGCGACGAACGCCTGATCACGACGGGCCAGATCGAGCGGACCCAGGCGGCCGAGCGCATGAGCGCCGTAGCGGAGGAAGCGGCGGCCGATGCCATCGAGCGTAAGGCCGCGGAGAAAACCGGCGCTCAGATCGCCGAGGTCAAGGAAGAGCGCGCCGAAGCTGCGCGCAAGAAGGCGCGACGCACTGCGGCCATCGCCCGCGAGACCGAACAGGACCAGCAGCGGATCGCGGGCGAGGCAGAGAGGGCGGCCCGCGCGGTCGAGTTCGAAGCCGCAAAGGAAGAGCTCGTGATCGATGCAACCGATTCCGTCTCTCGGATCGAAGCCGCGCTCGTACTCGATGCGGCCGCCGAAGAGGAAGCCGCCGCCGAGCAAGCCCGCCTCGAAGCCGAGGCGATCGAAGCCGCGCGTGGCGCTAAGTAAGAGATCGAGGAGGAATACATGACGCCGATCGAACCGACGAAAGAAGTCCGCAGAGGTCTGTGGGAGCGCATCAAGGGCAAGACGAAGAAGGTCGCCGGAGCCGCGACGGGTAGCGAGGGTCTGATCGCCTCGGGCGAGCTCCACGAGGTCGCCGCCGACAAGCACGTGGAGGCGGCCGAGCGGAAGGTCCGAGCCGACGAACTTCGCGACGCCGCGACCGAGCGGTTCTTCGAGACCCAGCAGGAGCTCGAGCAGGAACGCGCCAAAGTGCGAGCGGAGGAAGAGATCCGCGAGGAAGCGGTCGAGCGAGCAGCGGCCAAACGGAAGACCGCCGCGCAGGAGCGCGGGCAGAAGCGAAAGCAGGCGGTCGTGAAGCACGCCACGAGCCGGCAGCACGCGGCCGACCGCAAGGAAAGGCAGGCCGTGGGCGCTCAGAAGCAGGCGCAGGAGCGCGCCGGCGCGCGCAGGGCGACGGCGCGCGGTCGCCGGGAAGCGGCCGCAGCGCTCGAGAACGTCAAGCAGGAGGTCGAGAAGGAGGACTGACCCGGCTTACTTCTTTTCGATCCAGGGCATCATCGCGCGGAGCTTCTCCCCCACCTGTTCGATCTGGTGATCCGCCTGCTCCTTGCGCATCGCGTTGAAGTTGGTCGCGCCTTCGGCGTTCTCCTTGATCCATTCGCGCGCGAACCGGCCCGAAGTGATCTCCTTCAGGATCTTCTGCATCTCCTTGCGCGTCCGCTCGTTGACGATGCGCTTACCGCGGGAGTAGTCACCGTATTCGGCGGTGTCGGAGATCGAGTACCGCATGTACTTGAACCCACCCTCGTAGAGCAGGTCCACGATCAGCTTCAGCTCGTGGAGGCACTCGAAGTAGGCGACCTCGGGCTGATACCCGGCCGCGACCAGCGTCTCGAAGCCTGCGTGAACGAGCTCCGACGTCCCGCCGCAGAGCACGACCTGCTCGCCGAACAGATCGGTCTCGGTCTCTTCCTGGAACGTCGTCTCGATCAGCCCGGCGCGCGTCGCGCCGATCCCTTTCGCGTAGGCCTTCGCGATCGCGTGCGCGTTGCCGGTGGCGTCTTGATGGACGGCGAGCAGCGCCGGCGTGCCGATCTTCTCGGTGAAGGTCCGGCGCACGAGATGGCCCGGCCCCTTCGGCGCGACCATCGCGACGTCGACGGTCTTCGACGGCTTTATCTGCTTGAAGTGGATGTTGAAGCCGTGTGCGAAGAACAGCGCCTTGCCCTTCTTGAGGTTCGGCTTGACCGACTCGTCGTAGACCTTCTTCTGAACGGTGTCGGGCAGCAGCATCATGATGAGGTTCGCTTCCTTGGCCGCCTCGGCGACCGGCAGGACGCGCAACCCTTCGGCTTCGCATTTTGCCCACGACTTCGAGCCCTCATAGAGCCCGACCCGGACGTCGACGCCGGAGTCTTGAAGGTTCAACGCGTGCGCGTGTCCCTGCGACCCGTAGCCGATGATCGCGACCTTGCGGCCGTCCAGAACAGAGAGATCCGCGTCGTCGTCGTAGAAGATGTTCGCCATCCGGTTACGCCCCCTTCTCCGCCAGGCGGAGCGCCTTGTCCGCGATCCCCCGGTCGCCGCGCGCCAATGCGACGAGCCCGGTACGCACGAACTCGCGCACGCCGTAGGGACGCAGCATGTCGGTCATGGCCAGGAGCTTGTCGGGTGAACCCGTCGCCTCGATCGTGAGCGCGCCGGGTGCGACGTCGACGATCTTCGAACGGAAGATGTCGGCGATCTCGACGATCTGCGCTCGGGTCTCGGGACTCGCCTTCACCTTGATCAGCAGCAGCTCGCGCTCGACCGACTGATCCTTGTCGAGCTCGACGATCTTGAGCACCGGCACCAGCTTGTTGAGCTGCTTCACGACCTGCTCGAGCGGCTTGGTCTCGACGTTGACCACGATCGTCATACGCGAGACGTCGGGGATCTCGGTCGGGCCGACCGCCAGCGACTCGATGTTGAAGCCACGGCGGGCGAACAACCCCGATATGCGGGCGAGCACGCCCGGCTTGTTCTCCACCAGGACGGACAGCGTGTGTTTGGCCATCAGATGATCGCCTCCGGGGTGTCGTGGAGGATGTCGGCGTGGTCCTTCTCGAATTCCGGCCCGAGGATGATCTCGTCGTTCGACGCACCGGCCGGCACCATCGGGTAGCACTTCTCCGTCGGGTCGACGCGGAAGTCCATGACGACGGTCCGGTCGTCGATCTCGGCCGCCTTGCGTATGGTCGACTCGACCTCCTCCGGCGTCTCACAGCGCAGCCCGATCGCGCCGTAGGCCTCGGCGAGCTTCACGTAGTCGGGCACGTCGTAGCCGAACTCAACCGCCGAGAAGCGGTTGTCGTAGAACAGCTCCTGCCACTGCCGCACCATACCGAGGAACGCGTTGTTGATGATCGCGATCTTGACGGGGATGTTCTCGGTCGTCATCGTCGCGAGCTCCTGGCAGGTCATCTGGAAGCAGCCGTCGCCGTCGATGGCCCAGACCTGCTCGTCGGGACGTCCGACCTTGGCACCCATCGCGGCGGGCACCGCGTACCCCATCGTGCCGAGCCCACCGGAGTTCAGCCACGTGTTCGGGCGCTTGAAGCGCAGATACTGCGACGCCCACATCTGATGCTGGCCGACGCCGGCGACGTAGACCCCGTCGCCCTTGGTGATCTTGCCGATCTGCTCGATCACGTACTCGGGCTTGAGCGGACCGTCGGCGGTCTGCGAGTACTTGTAGGGGTACTTCTTCTGCCAGCCCTGGACCGTCTTGACCCACGCCGAGTAGTCGGGGAGGCCGCGCTCCTCGATCATGGCCTCGAGGATCTCGTTGAGCTCGTGGATGACCGAGCGCGCGTCGCCGACGATCGGCACATCGACCGCTCTGTTCTTGCCGATCTCGGCCGGGTCGATGTCGGCGTGGATGATCTTGGCGTCGGGCGCGAACGTGGCGAGCTTGCCGGTGACGCGGTCGTCGAAGCGCACGCCGAGCGACACCAGCAGGTCGGCCTTCTGCATCGCCGTGACCGCCGTGTAGTTGCCGTGCATGCCCGGCATGCCGAGACACAGCTCGTGGTCGTCGGGGATCCCGCCGCGGCCCATCAGCGTCGTCACGGTCGGTATGCCGGTGAGCTCGACAAGCCGGCGAAGCTCGTCGGCCGCCCCGGCGCGGATGATCCCGCCGCCCGTATAGAGGATCGGCTGCCGAGCGGACAGGATCAGCTTGGCCGCCTCGCGGATCTGCTTGGGGTTGCCCTTGGTGACGGGCCGGTATCCGGGGAGGTCGACCTCTTCCGGGTACCACCACGCCATCTCCGCTTGGAGGACGTCCTTGGGGATGTCGACCAGAACCGGGCCCGGCCGACCGGTTCGCGCGATATGGAACGCCTCCGCGATGGTCTTGGGAATCTCTTGCGCGTCCATCACCAGGAAGTTGTGCTTGGTGACCGGCATCGTGATCCCGGTCGCGTCGCACTCCTGGAACGCGTCGCCACCGACCGCCCACGTCGGGACCTGACCCGAGATCGCCACCATCGGGATCGAGTCCATGTAGGCGCTCGCGAGGCCGGTGACGAGGTTCGTCACACCGGGCCCCGAGGTCGCCATGCAGACGCCGGGCTCGCCGGTCGCCTGCGCGTATCCGTCGGCGGCGTGCGCGGCACCCTGCTCGTGCCGACACAGGATGTGGCGGATCGGCGAGTCGAGGATCGGATCGTACGCGGGCAGGATGGCGCCGCCCGGGATGCCGAAGATCACCTCGACGCCCTCCTGCTCGAGCGAGCGGACCATTGCCTGTGCTCCGGTGATCTTCACGACACCACTCCCCTGGATTAGTTGTTCGAGATCCGGTCCGACGCGCGTGCGATCTCGCGGATGACCTCGTCCGCGGTCGCGATCCGCACGCCGATGGCGCTGAGGTCCTGCAGGTTGATGCGATGCGTCTCGTCACTAGTGGTTGCGAGCGCATCGGCCACCGCGACGACGTCGTAGTCGAGCCCGACCGCGTCGTACATCGTGGTGCGCGGGCAGTTCGGCAGGTTGACGCCGACGACGACGATCTTGGTGACCCCGGCGCGGCGGAGCAGAAGGTCGAGCTCGGTGAACGCGAAGCCGCTGAAGCGCTGCTTCACCACGACGGGCTCGCCGGGCTCGGGAACCAGGCGGTCGATGATCTGTGCACCCCAGGTGCGCTCGACCAGGAAGCCGCGGTCGTTCTGGAAGAACGGGACGCGGAAGCGCTCGACGTCCCAGGTGTCGGCCCGGTAGGAGCGCACGACATGGATAACCGGCTCTTTCGCTTCCCGAAACGCGTCGAGGATCGCGTTCATCACCGGGGCTTTATGGACGGCGTCGATGATGGGTGCCCGGCCGTCGGCGTGCGCCATGTCGTTCTGCATGTCCACGATCACCAGTGCCGTCCTGCCCATCACAACCTCCACATTTCACCCTCGGCGGGTGAAAGGATCGACCTAACAAAAAACCCCTCGGCGGCCGAGAGGTTCACGCGCATGCCCCGCGGGGCCGCGCGTGGTCAGATAACTACGAGGACGCTCGCCGAAAAGGCCTCCCTAGAAAGCATAGTGGCGCGATTCTGCCAGCGCCGGTAGGCAGTGTCAACCTGCATCGACGCAGGTCAGGCCGTGTGACGGGCCGGCGGGAGCTCCTTGAGCGCACGTTCTGCTGCGCCGAGGGCATCGCGCACGTCGTATCCCAGCTGACTGGCGCGCACGGCGAACGCGTGCGCCGCTTGGTCGAGAAGCCCGAGCGACTCCTTCGACGAGCTCTTAGGCGTAGATCCGTCGACGAAGGAGCCGTGCCGCCCGCGCGTCACAAGCACGCCGGAATCTTCGAGCTCGTGATAGGCCCGGGCAACGGTGCCTCCGGCGAGACCGAGGTCGTCGGCGAGCTGGCGGATCGGCGGCAACCGCGTTCCGCTCGGGAGGACGCCGCTCGCCACCATGCTCGAGATCTGGGAGCGGATCTGCTCGTAAGGCGGGACCGGCAAGTCGGGGTCGACGCTCAGGATCACGCGGCCACCGGCTCTCGAGGACGGCTGCGACGAACAACCCAGGGCTGATCGACCCCGAGCCGTAGCCACACGAACGGAACGAAGACGCCGCTGATGAGCATGACGCTCGAGAACACGGCCCGAAGCTGATCGGAGCCGTACGCGCTCTCGTTCAGGATGTCTCCGAGGTTCCGTGAGAGTATCCCCAACATCATCGCCAGGCCTGCACCGATCAAACAATGCAGCGAAGTCGAACGGATGGCATCGTCCGCCGCGACGAGGTTCTCAGACGTGATGGGTTGCGGCCTACGAACGATGCGTCGCGCCGTCACCTCGACGAGGATCGCGAGCACGATCGATCCGATCGTCCAACCGATCAGCGCTCCCCATTCGCGCGCCGCGTCGGGGCCGCCGAACTCGGGGCCTGGGCCGAACTGATAGGTCATGGTGGGCGCGATGACGAGCGCCGCGACGGTCATCACGGGAACGAGTCGCACGAAGAGCACGGCCAGCCGAGGCACGTAGTCGTTGATACTTCGCGGAGAGAGCGACGCCGATCGCACCGATCCGCGCTGCGGTCGGAGCGCCCAGACCTCGGCCGCGGCGGCGCCAAGCAGGTAGCCGCCGAACGTCGCGGCGATCCAGCCGAACGGCAGATCATTGGAGGACACCGACGTGTAGATGACGTAGGCGATTAGCCCGCTGAGCGCTCCGCTCGTGCGGATCCTCCTGCCGTGCAGCAGATAACGGCGGATGACGGCCCGATTCTCGTCGTCCACGACGACCTTATGGGATTTGATCCATCGGGCCATGTACTCGTTCGGCATCGAGAACAGATGGACGATGACGAGCGCGGCGAAGAGCGCCGGCGGCAGCATCAAGATCACGTCGATGCCCCACCCGTCCGGGAGGAAGACCACGATCCCCAACATGACCGCAGCCGTCAGCACGGGGACTACGACCCAAAGTACGGCCCAGCGTTTCCAGCCCGTTGGCTTCATCTTCGGAATCCTCATCCCGGCCACCCCCGAAGCAGCCTATGTATCAACGTCTCGATACAATAATACAAAGCGGGATCTGTCAAGCCCTAAACGCCCGGATTCATCCCGCAGTTCCAAGTACGCCCGATCAGGCGTACCGTGCGAGCATGGCGGACAGGCCGAGCGGACCCTGGACCCAGCCGGCATGGGGCCGCATGCTCGTCGGGTTGATGGATGGTCGAGACGGGCAGGGCGCGGCAGCGAAGACCTCGAAATAGAGGGTCGTGAAGCCCGTGGCGCAGTCCGCAGGTTCGCCCTCTCCACACGCGCAGCCCGCCCCTTTCTGGCTCTGGCGGGTGATCAGTTGGAAGCCGTTCGGAGCTTGGACGCGCGTAAAGTTGTCTCGGCGCGAGGTGGCGATCCGGGGAGCGTTGTCCCTCCTGCCTTTGATCGTCGGCGGCGCGACCTTCACGGTGAGCGTTACTTCGAGTGGGCCGCTCGAGGGCGATTCGTACTTCTGGTCGGGCATTTGGCTCTTCGTAGCATGGCGTTTCTTCCGACTCGGCCTCTACACAAGTCGATGGGGCGTCAGGATCTGCAATCCGATGCTGACCTACTGGTACCCATGGGACCGGATCCACCGCTTCGAGATCATCAAAGGCGACGAGTCGTTTCTTCCCAAGTCAGAGATCATCGCGTTGATCACGAGGCGAGAGCGTCGCCGCCCGATCTTCTCCTTGAGCAGCAGCGTGGCTTACTTCAAGCTCGACCAAGCCAGCCAAGCCGAGATCCTCAACGATCTGAATCGCAAATTGCTGCAGGCAACCTCGGATTGAGCTAGCCGCAGACGGCGCCTTGGCTGGCGCTCGAGACCAGGCGCGCGTATTTCGCAAGCGCGCCCTTCGTGTAGCGAGGCGGCGGCGGGGTCCAGTCCTTGAGCCGGCGCGCGAGCTCGTCGGCGGGGACATCCACCTCGAGGCGTCGGTTCGGGATGTCGAGCACGATCGTGTCGCCTTCGCGAACCAGCGCGATCGGCCCCCCGTCGCTTGCCTCGGGAGCGATGTGAGCGACCATGTTGCCGTGCGTCGCGCCGGAGAACCGGCCGTCGGTGATCAGGCATACCGTGTCGCCGAGCCCGGCGCCGTTCACCGCGGCCGTGCACGCCAGCATCTCGCGCATCCCGGGCCCGCCGCGCGGCCCTTCATAGCGGATGACGATCACATCGCCGGCGACGATGCGTCCGTGGGTAACGGCGTCGAACGCGTCCTCCTCGCGATCGAAGACACGCGCCGGGCCCTTGAAGGCCGAGTCGTGCAGGCCGGCCATCTTGGCGACGCAGCCCTCGGGCGCGAGCGAGCCGCGCAGGATCGCGAATCCCCCTGTCGGTGAGATCGGCTCGGAGATCGGCTTCACGACGTCGCGGTTTGTGGGCTCGCCGACGCCCTCGAGGTTCGCCGCCACCGTCTTGCCCGTCACGGTGAGCGCGTCGCCGTCGAGCAGCCCGGCGTCGAGCAGTTCGCGCATGATCGCCGGGATCCCGCCGCATCGGTCGATGTCGAGCATCACGAACCGGCCCCACGGCTTCATGTCGGCGATGATCGGCGTGCGGCGCGCGATGCGATCGAAGTCGTCGATCTCGAGCTCGGCGCCGACCTCGTTCGCGATCGCCAGGAGATGCAGCACGGCGTTCGTCGAGCCGCCGCATGCGACGACGGTCGCGATCGCGTTCTCGAGGGCGGGCTTGGTGATGATGTCGCGCGGTGTGATGCCTTGCTCCAACAGATTCAGCACGGCCTCACCGCTCGCGCGCGCGAACTCGTCGCGTCGGGCGTCCATGCCCGGCGGCGAGGCGCTCCCCGGCAGCGACACGCCGAGCGCCTCGAGCGCGGTCGCCATCGTGTTCGCGGTGAACATCCCACCGCACGAGCCCGCACCCGGGCAGGCACGGCGCTCCAGCTCCAGCAGCTCGTCGTCGGTCATCGTGCCGGCCGCGTGCGCACCCACGGCCTCGAAGACGTCTTGGATCGTCACGTCGCGACCCTGGAACTGACCAGGGAGGATGGTGCCGCCGTAGAGGAACACGCTCGGCAGGTTCAGGCGGGCTGCGCCCATCACCATGCCCGGCAGGGACTTGTCGCAGCCGGCGATCGTCACGAGTCCGTCGAAGCGCTCGGCGTGTGCGACCAGCTCGACCGAGTCGGCGATGATCTCGCGCGAGACGAGCGACGCGCGCATGCCCTCGTGCCCCATCGCGATCCCGTCCGACACGGCGATCGTGGTGAACTCGACCGGCACCGCCCCGGCCGCCCGTGCGCCCACCTTCGCCGCGGCGGCGAGCCGGTCGAGGTGGAAGTTGCACGGCGTGACCTCGTTCCACGACGAGGCGACGCCGACCTGCGGCTTGTTGAAGTCCTCTTCGGTGAAGCCGACCGCGCGGAGCATCGCGCGTGCCGGGGCGCGCTGGGGCCCCTCGGTGACGTCGCGACTGCGATGCCGGGGGTCGGCTTTCGTTCGCTGAGCCATGGCGCGCGAAAGGATACCGCTCAGCGGGTGTGCCTGCGGTGAGCCCGCGGCGAATCGAGGGATGGGACCCTCTCGGGAGCTCCCGTAGCGGCGATCTCGGAAGCCATCCGGTCCGCGGCCCGCGACGACGCTCCCCAGCCGACCACCTTCCACTCGACTCGCCGCGATCCGTCGGTCGCCTCGATCGTCCACGGCCGCCGGAACATGATCCGCACGAGGACGCCTACGATCACGACGATCGGCACGATCAGCAGCGTCTCGACGAGGAGGACCAAGAGCGGTCCGCCGACGAAGATCATGAACACAACGAAAGCCGCCAAGGCGACTATCGCTAGGAGAGCTGGGCCGAAGCCGTCGTCGGCGAAGCTGAGCGCATCGCCCAGCAACCGGAAGGGAAGCTCGAGCCAGTCGACGATCGTGGTCGGCGCCTCGGACTTGCCCTTTCCGTCGCGTCGGGGTCCCCAGAACCGCACGGGACCCCGCCAGCGCGGCCTCGGCGCCCAGCGCCGGCGGATGCTCCAAACAGTTCCGTCCGACGCTCGTACCGATCGGCTGCGGATCATCGTCTCAAACTGTACCGGGGAGGGAGTGCGTACCCGTGAAATATGCTGAGCGTTGTGAACGCGCGGCGACGGGCTCTGCGGATGCTTCCGGCGATCGCGGTATTTTTGCTCGTCCCCGCGTGCCTGCCCGGCCTCTTCGCCCTCGACGCCGGCGATCGGCTCAGCCAGACTGCCGAGCCGACGGGTCGGCCCGAGATCGACCTTTGGATCAACGCGGCGGGCAACGATGCCATCGACGTGTTCCTGGACGGCCGCTCGTCGGACCGGCGCCGCATCGCGGAAGCCGTCGCGGCATGGCTCGGCTTCCCGGGCGTCATCGCTCACGAGCACGATAACTATCCCGACACCTCGACGGTCCAGATCGACGGCCGGTTGATCGAGCCCGGCGCGGCCGACGACTGGGTGCTCGACCTGGACGCCGCGGGACTTGCGCGTGTGCTCGTCACGACCGGCTACGAAGCCGGGACGCTTGTGATCTGCACCCCGGTCGTGGAGACGAGGATCCGCGCGTCGGAACCATCCGATCTCGATGCGCTCGAGACCGTCTGCGAGCTGAGCGGACGGGGATGGACGATCCGCACGTTCGACGCCGGACAGCCGAGGATCCGGATCACGTTGCTGCCGGATCCCGCGTATTACCTCGCGTATGCGGCGGGCGTTCTGCTCGGAACCGTTCTGCTCGGCGCCTTCGCGTGGTGGCTCGCGACCAAGCTACGCAACGGGCCGTTCCGGCGTCGCTCGGCGGCCTCAGTCGCGATCGGGCTGATCGCGGGCGGCATCGCGACGATCGGGCTCGCCGCTGCGGCGGCCGGCGCCGGTGCGCTGGCCGGGCCGGCCGATAATCTCGCGCTCGCGCGGGACCTCGCCGTCGGCGGTTACGCGTCGTCGCTGCTCTTCCCCGCGTTGGTGGCGTCGGCTCCGGGCATCCTGTTCGCGATGATGCTCGTGCGCCGGCGACCGTCCGATGACGCCGAGGGAGCGATCGGTCCGGGGATCGCGCCGCCCTCTCCCCCAGACGGCCCGAGTCCTCCGCCGCTTCCCTGGAACGCCGGTTGAAGCCCCTAGACGGCGGGTGTCGGCGGCGGGATCGCGCCGGACGGAGGCGGCATCGCGCCGCCCTGGACCCCGAGCCCGCGAAGCAGCGCGTCCTCGACAGCCGCGTCGTCGTCGAAGTGGCCGTTGCCGTCGTTCATCACCGTGTACCGCCAGTACAGAGAGTAGATCCCGAAGGTGACGACCGACAGCAGCACGTAGAGGCCGGTGCTCCGGCCGGGGATCGGCTTCGAGCGCTGGGGCAGCGCAACCGGATAGCCCAGACGGCTCATGACCCACTCCGCGTTCGCCGCGAACGAGGACTCCCATTCGTCGTAGAAGCGGAGATCTTTGTTCAGGAAGTGGTTGATGTACGCGCCGACGACGCCGAACACCAGACGCAGAAGCATCCACAGCACGGGCTCGCGCTTGTTTCGGCGCTCGAACGCCTCCATCTGCTGGTAGATCCGCGACAGGTTGTCGAGCCCTTCCGCGACCTCTTCCTTCTTCCCCAATGATTCCGCGCGCGCGTTCAATGCGTGCCACAGGTACGACTGGAACGCGAGCTTGCGCTGTGCGTGGAGATGGCGGCGCTCGACGAGCTTGTAGGTCGCGTAGTGCGAGTAGATGCCGAAGGTGAGGATCGTCCAGCCGAGATAGCTCCCGTAGCTGTAGCGGTAGTCGGTGGCGTCGCGACGCTGAACCTCAGCCAGCACGAGCTGCTCGTAGGAAACCTGCTGGCTCACCGCTCCTCCGATCAGATCAGCGCCCGGCACCAACTACAGGTCTTGGGGCGATGCAGCCTGGCGTCGTAGACGTTCGCTCGGTGACACCGCCAGCAAAGCACGTTCTCGACCCTCGAGCGCATGGTGGTGGGCGGGCGCGACGCCGTATACCCATCGAGGAGCCTGCCGAGCTCCAGCTCCGGTTCCTGCGTTTCCTGCCGTTTACGAAAAATCCCCATCAACACCCCCAACGCACACTATCCCCCGCGAGAGGCGAAATGAAATCACCTGCGACGATCTACAAGCGAATAGCTCCTCGCACGGCGACCAGCAGTCCAAGCCCGATGACGATCAGCGCGGCGGCGCGCGGGAGCCACCGGGTCCACGTGGCCCCGCCGAGCCGTCGCGCGATGCGGCCTCCGCCTACCGCGGTCACGGCCACGACAAGAACGACCATCGCCAAGCCGAGGCTGAACGCTCCCACCAGCGCCATTCCAGCCGCCATGCGACCGATCGACAGCGCGACGAGCAAGACGCCGAGCGCCTCAGGGCTCGGGATCAAGCCCCCCACCAGACCGATCACCGCCAGCCGCCGCCACGGCATCTCCGCCGGCCCGGCGTGATGGTGATCGCGCCGGTTGCCGCGGAACAGAGCCACGCCGACGAGGAGCATGAGGACGCCGGCCACGACCTCGGTCCATGGGATCCAGTCGTTCGGCAGGAACAGCCGGTCGAGCGAGACGGCAAGCGCCCCCAGGAGCGCCACCGAGAGCGCGTGCGTCACAGACACGATCCCGCCGAGGGCAAGCGCTTGGCGAGTGCTGCCCCCGGCTCCGACCACGTACGCGGCCGTGAGCGTCTTGCCGTGCCCGGGGGTCAGCGCGTGCAACGCTCCCAGCACGAACGCGAGGCCCAGCGCTACGACGAGCGAGGTACCGCCGGCCCCGCCTTGAAGCGCCGAAAGGATCCGTCCGTTGCGCCCGGCGGGGACCGCGGTTCCGGTCGCGACCGGCTCGACCGACGGCTCTGCGGCGTTGAAATCGAGACGGATGGTCGGAACGGCCGCGCTGAATACGCCGCGAGCCGGCCCGGCCGGGGTTCCCGCCTGGGCGATCGTCACGTAGTCGGTCGAGATGTCCTGGAGCAGCGTGAGCGTGATCTCCAGGCGCGTGAGATCGGCCGGGCAGGTGAACCGCATCGAGACCGCGACACCCGGGCCGGCGAGCCCTGCCCCGGCGACCCGTTGGATGCAACTCTGTCCGTCGGTCGAGACCGAAGCGCGCGCGGCGAAGTAAGAGCGGAGCGACGCGGCCGCCGCGTTCGGGTGGAGCACCTCGGGGTCGTACGTCTCATCGACCAGTCCTTGTGCCCGGAGCAAAGCACTGAAGTCGTCGAGCGCCACCACCCACAGGATCTCGAGCTGGGCGCGGGTGACACCGCGGATCAAAGCGACGGGTTTGGTTCCTTGCGGATGGGCGTTCGCCGGCGGCACGGAGAGCGCGCCGATGGCCGAGATGATCCCGGCGGCAGCCAACCACCGTCGGGCCCGCACCGCAGAGGCTATCCGGCGAGCGTCTCGCGCAGCAGACGCTGCACGACGTCGGGCTTTCCTTGGCCTTTCAGCGCCTTCATCGTCTGACCCATGAGGAAGCCGAGGACCTTCTCCTCGCCGGCGCGGAACCGTTCGACCTCGGCCGCGTTCCCGGCGAGGACCTCGGCGATCGCCGCCTTGATCGGCCCTTCATCGGAGACCTGCGCGAGGCCGCGCTCGGCGACCAGCGCGCTCGGATCCGCCCCCGACTCGAAGGCGTCCTGGAAGACCTTCTTCGCGCTGTTGAGGTTGATCGTTCCGTCGGCGACCAGACGGATCAGCCCGGCGAGCCCGGCCGGCCCGATGCGCGACTCCTCGAGCCCGAGCCCCGCCGTGTTCAGCGCCCGCGCGAGCTCGCCGGCCATCCACACGGCGGCGTCTCGCGGAGGGATCCCCGCAGCGATCAGGTCGTCGAAGTAACGGAGGCTCGTCGTCGACGCCCCGACGATCGCCGACTGTTCGACGGTGAGGCCGTGATCGTCGGCCAGGCGGGAGCGCCGGGTGCCCGGCAGCTCGGGGAGGCCGGCTCGGATCTGCCGGATCCACGCCGCTTCCGGTTCGATCGGGACGAGGTCCGGCTCCGGGAAGTAGCGATAGTCGAAGGCTTCTTCCTTCGAGCGGAGCGTCTTCGTCACGCCGGTGCTCTCGTCGAAATGACGGGTCTCCTGCACCAGCGGCTCGCCGGCGTCGAGCGCCGTGCGTTGCCGTTCGACCTCATAGTTGAGCGCGCGGCCGACCGAGCGGATCGAGTTGAGGTTCTTGATCTCGACCTTGACGCCGAATCCTTCGCCGGGGCGTCGCAGCGAAACGTTCGCGTCGCACCGGAGCGAGCCTTCCTCCATGCGGACGTCGGAGACGCCGAGCGCCTCGAGGATCCCACGCAGCTCGGAGACGTAGCGCTGCGCCTCGACCGACGATCGCATGTCCGGCTCCGAGACGACCTCGACGAGCGGGATCCCGGCGCGGTTGTAGTCGACCAGCGAGTAGCGCGAGTCGGCGATGCGGCCCGTCGCGCCGACGTGGAAGCTCTTGCCGGTGTCCTCCTCGAGGTGCACGCGGGTGATCCCGATGCGTCGAGACCGGCCATCGACCTCGACGTCCACCGCCCCGGCGATGCACAGCGGAAGGTCGTACTGCGAGATCTGATAGTTCTTCGGCATGTCGGGATAGAAGTAGTTC
The DNA here is from genome assembly GCA_040905475.1 of Actinomycetota bacterium. Taxonomy (NCBI): domain Bacteria; kingdom Bacillati; phylum Actinomycetota; species Actinomycetota bacterium. The sequence goes on along the minus strand of JBBDRM010000056.1, from coordinate 6,433 downwards.
TTCCGATGGAACAGCGAATGCGGGGCGATCTCGCAGCCGAGCGCGAGTCCGATCATCATCGTGTACTCGATCGCCTTGCGGTTGGCGACGGGCAGCGATCCCGGCTCCCCGAGACACACGGGACAAGTGCGCGTGTTCGGCTCGCCGCCGAAAGTCGTCCGGCAGCCGCAGAACATCTTCGAAGCGGTGGCCAGCTCGACGTGGCACTCGAGCCCGATCACCGTCTCGTAACCGTTTGCGGTCATGCCGCCCTCCGTCTGAGGCCGTAGTACTCGCGGAGCTGCGGCCAGCTCTGGCTCGCGATGACCGCGATCACGATGGTGATGATGGTTCCGACCGGCGGGAAGAGCAGCAGCAGCGTGCAGGCGACCATCGCTGCCGTCATCCCACCGATCGTCGGGCGGCTGCCGAGGAACGCCAGCGCGGCGGTGACGAGCAGGATCCCGCCGATCGCGGCCCAGATCTTCGCGAGCTCGTCGAACTTGAGGATCGCGCCGATGCCGAACGCCACCGCCGCGAACCCAAGCATCGCCCATCCGGCGAGCCTCAACACGCGCACCGGGAGCGGCCGCTCCGACTCGGTCACGACGACTCGCTCTTCGACTTCCGCCGGTAGTACGGCGCAAGCCGATCTTTGCTCGCGGTCACGAGCATGCTCAGAACCAGCAGGCCGATCACTCCCCAGAGGGCTTTGACCCAGGTGAACGCGAGCCCCAGCACGATCGCCCCAATGAGGAATGCGAAGCCGGCCGGTCCCCGCAAGCCGCTGAGGAGCGCGACCGCGCCCCAGACCATGATGGCGATCCCGATGGGCCCGGCGAGGCAGTCGAGCTCCTGGCAATCGCGGGCATCGAACAGGATCAGCCCGCCGAACACCAGCGCTGCGAGGCCGAACACTTGGATCACGCGAGTAACGAGCGGGGCCCGAGGTCTGGCGTGAACGACGTCGGTCATCGGGATTCCCACAGAGGCGGCGCCGGGAGCGGGCCGAGGTCGCGCTCGAAGGCGTGGCCCGCCCGGAACAAGAGCTCCTCGGACAGCGGCGGGCCGAGCAGCTGCAGCCCGACCGGCAGGCCGTCGTCGGCCAGGCCGCACGGCACGCTGATCGCGGTCGACCCCGCGAGGTTCGTCGGGATCGTGAACAGGTCGGAGAGGTACATCGCGAGCGGGTCGTCGGCCTTCTCGCCGATCTTGAAGGCCGTCGTCGGGCTCGTCGGGCAGATCAGGAAGTCGAACCGCTCGTACGCGGCTTCGAAGTCGCGGATCACGAGCGTCCGGACTTTCTGCGCCTTGCCGTAGTAGGCGTCGTAGTAGCCGGCCGACAGCGCGTAGGTGCCGAGCATGATCCGGCGCTTCACCTCGTCGCCGAAGCCGTGCGCGCGGCTGCGCATGTTCATGTCCATGACGTCCCGGGGATCCGGCGCGCGGTAGCCGTAGCGCACGCCGTCGTAGCGCGCGAGATTCGAGGAGCATTCGGCCGGCGCGATCAGGTAGTAGGCAGACAGCGCGAGGTCGAACGACGGGAGCGACACCTCGTCGACCGAGCACCCAAGCTTGCCGAAGCGCTCGGCCGCCTCCACGACGCGGGCCTTGACCGAGGACTGCGCCCCCTCCCCCATCCCTTCCCGGACGACGCCGACCCGTAAGCCTTCGACGCCACGATCGAGCGCCGCCAAGTAGTCGGGCACCGAGTTCGCGATGCTCGTCGAGTCGCGCGGATCGTGCCCGGCGACTGCCTGAAGACCTGCAGCCGCGTCGCGGACGGTCCGCGCGAACGGTCCGACCTGGTCGAGCGAGGACGCGAACGCGATGATCCCGTACCGCGACACCAGCCCGTACGTCGGCCGCACGCCGACGACCCCGCACAACGACGCGGGCTGCCGGATCGAGCCGCCGGTGTCGGTGCCGTAGGTGATCGGCGCCATCCCGGCGGCGACGGCCGCCGAGCTGCCTCCGCTCGATCCGCCGGGCACCCGCGCCAGGTCCCACGGATTCTTGCTCACGCCGAACGCCGAGTTCTCCGTCGAGGAGCCCATCGCGAACTCGTCCTGGTTCGTCTTACCGAGGAGCGGCATACCGGCCTCGCGGATCTTGATGACGGCGGTGGCATCGTAGGGCGGAACGTACTCCTCGAGGATGCGCGAGCCGGCCGTCGTGCGGACGCCGTCGGTGCAGAAGATGTCCTTGACCGCCGTCGGGACGCCGGCCAGCGGGCCGAGGGGCTCCTTGTTCGCGCGGGCGCGGTCGACCGCATCGGCCTGCTCTCGCGCCAGCTCGGGGGTCAGCGTGATGAACGCGTGGACGTCCGGCTCCAGCGCCTCGATCCGGGTGAGGTGGGCGTCGACGACCTCGCGCGCGCTCGCCTCACCGTCGCGCACGGCCTTCGCGAGGGCCACCGCATCGAGCTGCCACAGCTCGGGCACGGCTACGCCTCCTCGATGATCCGAGGAACCTTGAAGCGCCCGTCCTCGGTCTCGGGCGCGGTGGACAGCGCCTTCTCCGGCGGGAGGCTCGGCTCGACGATGTCGTCGCGGAACACGTTCGCGAGGGGCAGCGGGTGGGAGGTCGGCGGCACGTCGTCGGTCGCGACCTCGGTCACGCGCGCGGCGTGCTCGAGGATCGCGGACAGCTGACCGCGGAACCGATCGACCTCGTCGTCGGACATCGCCAAGCGCGCGAGCCGCGCGACGTGGAGGACCTCTTCCCTGGTGAGCGCCATGACTGCCAGAGTCTACCGGCGGCCCAAGAGCTTCATCAGTTCCTTTTCGTCGATCGTGGGAACGCCGAGCGAGACCGCCTTGTCGGCCTTCGAGCCGGGGTTCTCCCCAACCACCACGAGGTCGGTCTTCTTCGAGACGGAGTCGGTGACCTTGGCGCCCGCTTCCTTGAGCGCCTCACGTGCCTCGTCGCGGCTCATCGACGAGAGGCCGCCGGTCATCACGACTACCTTGCCGGTGAGCTCGGTCTGACGAACCGCCTTGCGCTCGTCGGCGGTCCGCAGACCGGCGCGCTTGAGCTTGTCGAGCACGGCTCGGTTGCGCGGCTGCGTGAAGAATTCGTGCACGCTGTGCGCGATGACCTCGCCGATGCCCTCGACGGCGTTGATCTCTTCCTCGCTCGCGGCCTCGAGCGCCTCGAGCGAGCCGAAGTGGCTCGCGAGCTGCTCGGCCACCGTGCCGCCGACGTGGCGGATCCCGAGGCCCGTCAGCAAGCGCGCGAGCGGACGGGTTTTCGACGCCTCAATCGACTTCCTGAGATTCGCGATCTTCTTGTCCTTGAAACCCTCCAGCGTCGCGATCTGCTCGTCGGTGAGCGCGTAGACGTCGCCGACGTCCTTGACGAGAGCGCGCTCGGCGAGCTCGATGATCGTCTGGTAGCCGAGGCCTTCGATGTCCAGCGCGCCGCGTCCGGCGAAGTGGAAGATCCGCTCGACCCGCTGAGACGGACAGTCGATCCCCGTGCAGTAGGCGACCGCTTCGCCTTCCTCGCGGACGATCTCGCTCCCGCACGACGGGCATCGGTCGGGCATCTTCCATTTCTTGAGGCTGCGCGGCCTTCGTTCCGGGATCGGGCCGACGACCTCGGGGATCACGTCGCCGGCGCGACGGACGATCACGAAGTCGCCGGGCCGGATGTCCTTGCGGGCGACCTCGTCCATGTTGTGGAGGGTCGCCGACGTCACCGTGACCCCGCCGACGTGCACCGGGTCGAGGACAGCGTAGGGGGTGGCCGCGCCCGTCCGGCCGATGTGGATCTCGATCTTGCGCAGTCTCGTCGTTTGTTCCTCGGGCGGGTACTTGTAGGCGATCGCCCAGCGCGGCGCCTTCGAGGTGTAGCCGAGCTCCTCCTGCGCCGAGATCTGATTGACCTTGACGACGACGCCGTCGATCTCGTGGTCGAGGTCGTGGCGATGCTCGTGCCAATGCTCGATGAACCCTTGAACCTCTTCCAGCGTCTTCGCTTCCTTCACGTTCGTGGACACGCGCAGCCCGGCCTCGCGGAGATATTCGAGCCACGCCAGGTGCGTCGCCTGCTTGACGCCCCGGGCGGCGCCTACACCGTGGATCAAGTACGTGAGCGAGCGGGACGCCGTGACTGCAGGATCTTTCTGCCGGAGCGATCCGGCCGCCGAGTTGCGGGGATTCGCGAACGGCGTCTTGCCCTGCTCGATGAGCTGAGCGTTTAACTGCTCGAAAGCCTTGTACGGAAAGTACACCTCGCCGCGAACCTCGAGGAGCCTCGGCGGCTTCGGGGTCTGCAGGCGCATCGGGACGCCCTTAAGCGTGCGGAGGTTCGCGGTGATGTCCTCGCCGGTCGTTCCGTCGCCGCGCGTCGCTCCGCGTACGTAGCGGCCGTCCTCGTAGGTGAGAGCGACGGCGACGCCGTCGATCTTGAGCTCGTTCGCGAACGTGACGTCGCTCACGCCGCGTGCGACCCGGTCGGCCCAGGCCTTCAACTCCTCCTCGGAGAAGGCGTTGTCGAGCGAGTACATCCGCGCGTGGTGGCGCACGGGCGCGAAGGCTTCAGAGGGCGGGCCGCCGATCCGCTGGGTCGGCGAGTCCTGCGTTACGAGGTCCGGGTGCTGTTCCTCGAGCTCGACGAGCTCCCGGTAGAGCAGGTCGTACTCGGCGTCGGAGATCTCGGGCCGGTCGAGGACGTGGTAGAGGTGCAGGTGTCGATCGAGCTCGCGCCGGAGCCCTTCTATGCGTTTCCGGGCTCGCCCGAGCTCGGCTTTCGAGGGCACTACCGCCGGGTGCTCTTGCTCGTGGTGCGGGCGCCTGCGGCACGACGCGGCGCCGCTGCGGTGCGGCGGCCTTTGAGCGCGCCCTCGACCCGTTCGAGGTCCATGCGCAGTGCTTCGATCACCTGCTCGGCGTCCGCGTGTTCGCTGCGGACGGCGATCGAGAAGCGACGGATCGTCTCGAGCTCGGGAAGTCGGACCTGATCCATTCGGCTACTCCTCGCGTCGGGGGAACCACCAGATTATACGTCCGTGGTGCGGTTTTCCCTGTCTCGCGGGGAAGCGTGGAGGCCTCTCGGAGCGTGTCAGACAAAGCGACGTCAATTTGTCAGACATCCTCGAAAGACGGTCCAGGCCCGTCGTTAGCGCAGTGATCGGGCGATCGTACCGCCGCCAAGCGTTTCGTCGCCGTCGTAGAAAGCGGCCAGTTGACCCGGGGCGATGCCGCGCTCGGGTGCGTTGAAACGGACGATCGCGCCGTCGTTCCCGACCGGGTCGACCGTCGCAGCGATCGGGTCGCCGTGCGCGCGGATCTGGACGGTAAGCGCCGATCCGCTCGGGGGCCGGCCGGCGAACCAACGGATGCGCTCGGCCTCGAGGCCGCCACGCGCGAGGAGCTCGCCGGGCCCGACGACCACCCGGCGCGACGGCGCGTCGACCTCGATCACGTACCGCTTCTTGGCCAAACCGAGCCCAAGGCCTCGGCGCTGGCCGACGGTGTACCGATGAACGCCGCCGTGCTCGCCGAGCACCGCGCCGTCGGCGTCGACGATCTCGCCGCCCGGGAGCGCGTCGTCCCCGGCGAGGCGCTCGACGAATCCGGCCGCGTCGCCGTCGGGCACGAAGCAGATCTCGTAGGAGTCAGGCTTGTCGGCGGTGCGCAGCTCGAGTGAGCGGGCCAGCTCGCGGGTCTGCTCCTTCGTTTGCGCGCCCACCGGGAACCGCGCCATCGCGAGCGCCTCCTGTCCGAGCGTCGACAGAACGTAGGATTGATCCTTCGCCCGGTCGGCGCTGCGAAACAGGCGCCAAGCCCTGCGCTCGAAGCGCGAGATCGCGTAATGCCCGGTCGCGACCGCGTCGAAGCCGGCGCTTCGTCCACGGTCGAGCAACGCACCGAACTTGACCGTCTCGTTGCAGCGCACGCACGGGTTGGGCGTCCGCCCGCCCGCGTACTCCGCGACGAAATCGTCGAGCACCCCGCGTGAGAACTCCTCGGTCAGGTTCCAGACGTAGAACGGGATGTCGAGCATCTGCGCGACGCGGCGCGCGTCGTCTGCGGCCTCGACCGTGCAGCACCCGTGGACACGGCCGTCCGACTCGCTCGACGTCGCGTACGACGACAGCTTCATGTGCACGCCCGTCACGTCGTGTCCCTCGCGCGTGAGCAGCGCCGCCGCCACCGAAGAGTCGACGCCTCCCGACATCGCAACGAGGAGCTTCATCGGCGGAGCCTCACGACGGCGTCGACGATGACGTCGGCCGCCCGGTCGATCTCGGCCTCGGTCGTGCTTCTGCCGAGCGTGAGCCGAACCGTCCCGCGCGCCACCTCGCTCTGGACACCGAGCGCGGCGAGGACGTAGCTCGGCTCGGCCGCTCCCGACGAGCAGGCCGATCCTTGCGAGGCCGCGATCCCTTCCGCGTCGAGCAGCAAGATCAGCGGCTCGCCGTCGATCCCCTCGATGCAGACGTGCA
>JBBDRM010000055.1 GCA_040905475.1 Actinomycetota bacterium | reverse complement strand
CTCCGCCCGGCACCTACGCCGTCAATCCGGCGTTCGACGTCACCCCGGCTCGTCTCGTGACGGCGATCGTGACGGAGAACGGGACCGCCACCGCGCCCTTCGCCGTTGCATTGAAGAAACTTGCCCCAAGGGAGCCGAAGCCCAAGGCGCCGGCACCCGAGAAGGCGCGCTCGAAGCTGGCCCCCAAGCGCGCCGCTAAGTCCCGGCCGGCTCTCAAGGCAGGGCCGAAGCCGGCCGCGAAGCCTCGTAAACGCCCAGCCACGGCGGCCAAACGCCCAGCCCCGGCGGCCAAACGCCGCTCGGGTCGCAAGAAGTAGCTCTCGGCACGCAACCTTCCGTCGCTCGGTGGCGTCTTGCCGGGTGAGAGGGAGCGATGGATACCAAAGACCAGGAGTTCCGGGAGTTCTTCGAGGCGGAGTTCCGACCGCTGCGCCGTCTCGGCTATCTGCTGAGCGGCGACTGGGCCGAGGCCGAGGATCTCGCGCAGGAAGCGATGGTCCGCACCTACCGGGCTTGGTCGCGGATCACCGAGCGAGAACGGCCGGGCGCGTACGCGCGATCCGTGCTCGTGAACCACCGCCGTTCCCTCCTGCGGCGGTCGGCGGTGGCCGCCAAACATGCCGAGATGCTTCGCGCTTCCGAGTACCGGCCGGAGCTCGGCGAAGAGGGGATGGTGCTCTGGGAGGCGATCCGTGCGCTGCCGCAGCGACAGCGCGCGGCGATCGTCCTCCGCTTCTACGAGGACCTGCCGGAGGCGGAGGTCGCCTTGGCTTTGGACATGCCGGTCGGCACCGTGAAATCGCTCGTGCATCGCGGCGTCGGCCGGTTGCGCGAGACGCTCGGCCCAGTATGGAGCTCCGATGAGATCGTCGGCGGGAGTGATACGCCATGAAGATGGAAGAGCATTTCAAAGAGACGTTGAACCGAGCGGTGGCCAACGAGCCGCCGGTGCTCGACGCGTGGGACCGGTTCGAGCGCCGCGTGGGTCGCTCGCGACGCCGGCAGATGGTCGCCGGCTTGGCCGGCGCGGCCGCGGTGATCGTCGCCGCCGTGATCGTGGTGCCGCAGCTCGGCACCGGAGGAGCCACGCGGATCACTCCTCCTATCGCTCCTCCCGCCCCCTACGTGGGTTGGAGCGAGGCTTCAGATCCGATCGGGCAGTGGACCGTGAAGCATCCGCTCACGTGGCGGGTTACGCACTTCGAAGGCGTATACGAAGTGCTTCCCCCCGGCGAGATCGGAACCGCTGCCGGCGAGCCAACGTTCGCCGTGACCATCGCGCGCCTCGAGGAGGATCTCGAGCGTTCAGCCGCCGAGGGCGCCGAGGGTGTCCTGCGCGGAACGTGGGGCGGTGGCCGGCCGTACATGCGGATCGAGCAACAGGCCGGCGACGGGTCGGTCGGCTACTTCTACCGCATCGATTGGCGACCGCCGTGCGCCTTCGAGACGCCCGCATGCGACATCGCTCCGTCGACGCTCGTCGTCCACGTGTTCGCGAGTGACCAAGCGCGATTCGACAAGTACAGCGCCGACGGCGAACTCGTGGCTCGGTCGATCACGTACATGGTGACGTCCGGCCCAAGCACCCCAGCTTCGTCGTAGATCGTCATCAGCGCCGTCGTCGCGAACGTATCTCCGCGTCGCGCGATCGGGGGGCGCCCGGCTCTACCATCGCTTTCGGATGCGCGTCGGCGATGCGATCGGTCTTCTTCTCCCCGGACGATGCGCTGCATGCGACGCGTGGGGGAGTGCACCGTTGTGCGAGCCCTGCTCGGCCGGCGTGCGGTGGATCGCTCCGCCGCTGTGCGCCGCGTGTGTCTCGCAGCCTCATCCGGTCCGGACGAGATTCGCCCACGCGCACGCAGCCGTCGTCTACGAGGGCCCCGCACGGGACGCGCTCAAGGCGTTCAAGCTTCTCGGCGAGCGGCGGAACGCCCGGTGGCTCGCCGAGCGGATGGTCCGCGTCGCGCGCCCGCTGAACGGCGACATCGTGACGTGGGTTCCTTCCACCCGAGCGTCGGAGGCGGCTCGAGGGTTCAACCCGGCCGAGGAGATCGCTCGTCCGCTGGCACGCTCGCTCCGCTTGCCGGCCAAGCGACTCCTTACGAAGCGTCGCGACACCCTTGATTCGGCGGGCCTGTCGAAGGAGCAGCGTCGCGTGAACCTGTGGCGGGCCTTCGAGGCCAAAGGCGCAGTAGCCGGGCATGTCCTGCTCGTCGACGACATCTTCACCACCGGAGCGACGGCCGATGAGTGCGCGAAAGCCCTCAGGCTGGCCGGCGCCCGAGAGGTCTCGGTCGTCACCTTCGCCCGGGCCATCTGACGTCTTTTGCCGGTTCCCCCCGCCGGTGCGCGGGGGTAGAATCGGTTCAGGTTCCGCCCGGGTCTGTGGTTGCGGTTGAACCGGCAGGCTGAAAGGTCAACCGGTGCGCCAAGTCGATGCCAGTGGCAGGCGAAACGACCCACGTAAGGCGACTTTTTGTCGCTGAGCATGGTGCCACTTAGGAGTAAGCCCTGCCGCGGTGTGCTCGCCGAGCGCGTCAGCGAGAGGGCGGGAGTGGCCGAGCGAGCGGGCTCGCAAGAGCCGGCGGCCTTCGCGGCCGGCGCGAGCTCGGCTGCGATCCCCCTGCAGGCGAGTGTGGGGTCAAAGACCAGGTCAGCCGGGCGGAACCTTTTCCTTTTCGCGGGCGGGCGCTAGGGGGTGTCGATGCAGGTCATCGTCAAAGGCCACCACGCACACGTCACGAACGGAGTGAAGGAGAAAGCCACACAGAAGGTCGAGAAGGTCACCCGGCTCTTTCCCAGGTTACTGACGGCCGAGATCGAGTTCACCGAGAACGGGGGCTCCCGAGCCGCGATCGCGAAGCATCGGGTCGAGGTCACCCTCACCGCCAAACAGCACGTCCTGAGAGCAACGGCCCGAGGCCCCGATCCCATGACCGCGATGGACATCGTGGTCGCCAAGCTCGAGGCTCAGGTGCGGCGGCTCAAGGGCAAAGTGACCCGAAAGGGGCGCGCTGGAGGCCCCGGGGCGCCGAGCATCCGAACATCGACGTGAAATCAGGCTCAACCGCCCCCATGTAGCCTTCCGATACAATCCGCGGAGGTCCCAAAGGGAGAGAGGCCCCGTGGCGGACAAAGACCCCGCAGTCGTCGACAAGAGCCCGGATGCCATCCGCGTGCTCATCGTGGACGATCACGCCTTGTTCCGGCGCGGCCTGCAGATGGTTCTCGAGCAGGAGACGGACATCGTCGTCGTCGGTGAGGGCGGCGACGGAGCCGAAGCCGTAAGCAAAGCCCAGGAGCTCATGCCGGACGTCGTCCTCATGGACGTGCGCATGCCCAAGCGCGGCGGCATCGACGCCACCAAGCAGATCAAGGAGCTTCTGCCGCACGTCAAGATCTTGATGCTCACGATCTCCGACGAAGAGGCCGACCTCTACGACGCCATCAAGGCGGGCGCGACCGGCTACCTGTTGAAGGAGGTCTCCATCGAAGAGGTCGGCGCCGCGATCCGTTCGGTCCAGACCGGCCAGTCGCTCATCAGCCCCTCGATGGCGTCCAAGCTTCTGTCCGAGTTCGCCACCATGGTCAAGCGCGCCGACGAGAAGCAGTCGGCGCCGCAGCCGCGATTGACCGACCGGGAGATGGAGGTCCTCAAGCTCGTCGCGAAGGGCCGGAACAACCGCGACATCGCGAAAGAGCTCTTCATCTCGGAGAACACGGTCAAGAACCACATCCGCAACATCCTCGAGAAGCTCCACCTTCACTCGCGCATGGAGGCGGTCGTTTATGCCGTGCGCGAGAAGCTCCTCGAGATCAAGTAGCGCCCTCGCTTTCCAAAGCCCTTCCTCCCGTCCGAAGATAGGCCCATGGCTTCGTCGTCTTCGCTCATCGGACGGGAACGGGAGCTCGCGCGGCTGCGGCAAGGCCTCGACGACGCCGTTCGCGGTCGCGGCCGACTGTTCCTCGTTTCGGGGGAGCCGGGCATCGGCAAGAGCCGCCTGGTCGACGAGCTGGCCGATCACGCGCGCGGGCACGGCGCGATGGTGCTGTGGGGCCGCTGCTGGGAAGCTGGAGGAGCTCCGGCGTACTGGCCGTGGGTGCAAGCGATGCGCACCTACGTCCGCGACCTCGATCCAGACCGGGTCCGTGCGCTCGCCGGCAAGCACCGGGGCGACCTCGCGCAGATCCTGCCGGAACTCGAGGAGGCGACCGGGGCCGTCGAGCGGACCACCACGATGGACCCGGAGGGCGCACGGTTCCGGCTGTTCGACTCGACGACCACGTTCCTCCGTGCCGCCGCCGCCGATGCGCCGCTCGTCATCATCCTCGAGGATCTCCACGCCGCCGACACGCCGTCGATGCTCCTGTTGCAGTTCGTCGCGCGTGAGCTGTCACCCAGCCGTCTGCTCATGATCGGCACCTATCGTGACACGGAGATCGTTCGTGATCACCCACACGTCGCCGCGATCGCCGAGCTCTTGCGCGAGCCCGCGACCGAGCGGATCGCGATAGCGGGCCTCGGGTCGGATGAGGTCTCCCGCCTCATCGAGGTCACCGCCGAGCGCGTCCCGGCCGCCGGCTTGGTGACCGCGGTCCACAAGGAGACCGAAGGCAATCCGCTGTTCGTCGGCGAGATCGTGCGGCTGCTGGCGGCCGAGGGCCGGCTGGATCGTTCCGGCAGCACGACGATGCGCCTCGGCGTGCCGGAGGGCATCCGTGCCGTGATCCTGCGACGGTTCGGCCACCTCTCCTTCGAGTGCAGCGAACTCCTTCAGCGGGCGTCTATCATCGGACACGAGTTCGGTTTGGACATCCTGGAGCGTCTCAGCCGGATCGAGCGCGCCGAGCTCGTCGATCTGCTGGGCGAAGCCGGCGCCGCCGGCGTCGTCACGGAGGTCGCGCTCGGGCGGATGCGGTTCGCGCACGCGTTGTTCCGAGAAGCCTTGTACGAGGAGATGCAGCCTGGAGAGCGCGTGCGTCTCCACCGTACGACCGGGGAGATCCTCGAGGCTCAGTACGGCGACGATCCCGGCCCGCACCTGGCCGAGCTCGCTCATCATTTCTTCGACGCCGCTCGCGGAGGCGACGCCCTGAAGGCGCTGACGTACGCGCGTAGAGCAGGGGAGCGAGCGGCGCAGCTCCTCGCCTACGAGGAATCGGTCCGGCTCCACGGGATGGCCTTGGAAGCGCTCGATCTTCATGATCAGGGCGACGAGGCGACCCGCGGCCAACTCCTGCTTGCGATGGGCGACGCGCAGGCGCGAGCCGGTGCGGCTGCCGATGCGAAGGCGACCTTCCTGGCCGTCGCCGAACTGGCACGCCGACTCGGCGACGCGGAGCTCCTCTCGCGCGCCGCGCTCGGACGCGGAGGCCGCTTCGTTTGGGAACGGGCCGGCAACGATCCTCACCTCATCTCACTCCACGAGGACGCGCTGCGTGCGATCGGACCCGGCGATCATCCGCTCCGTGTTCGGTTGCTGGCCCGCCTCGCCTGCGCGCTGCGGAGCCAGCACGCGCAAGCTCGATCGGACGCGCTGAGCCGCGAAGCCGTCGAGATGGCGGAACGTCTCGGCGATCGGTCGGCGCTGGCATACGCCCTCGACGGCCGCTACGGCGCGATCTGGTGGCCCGACAATTCCGAGCAGCGGTTGGAGATCGCCGATCGGATGCTCGAGGTGGCCAAGGATCTCGACGACAAGGAGATCTCCTATCAGGGCCATCACTGCCGTTGGACGGCCGCGTTCGAGTTGGGCGACATGGTCGGCGTACGGGCAGAGCTTGAGGCCATGGAGCGTCTGGGCGAGGAGCTGCGCCAACCGTCCCAACGGTGGGTCGCCGGCGCAGCGCGAGCGCTGCTCGCGCTCCTCGAGGGTCGCTTCCGTGAGGCGGAGGACTTCAGTGAGGAAGCGCTCGAGCGCGGATCCGCAGCTCAACTCGACGCCATCTCCGCCTTTCGCGCGCAGACGTACGCGATCAAGCGAGAGGAGGGCCGTCTTCCCGACGTCGAAGACGTCGCTCGCCGCTCCGTTGAGGAGTTCCCCTGGTACGCGATCCACGCGACTGCGCTTGCGATGATCTGCGTCGAGACGGGGCGCGTCGACGAAGCGCGTGGGATCCTCGACGCGATGGCCGCCGACGACTTCGCCGGCCTGCTGTGGGACAACGAGTGGCTGTTGGCACTGGCCTGGATCGCCCAGCTATGCGCGATGCTCGGCGACGCCGATCGAGCGTCCGTCGTCTACCGGCTGTTGAAGCCGCACGAGCGTCCGAACGTCCTCGGCCACGGCGAGGGCTGCGCAGGATCCGCCTCGAGGTACCTCGGCCTCACCGCAGCCGTCGCGGGGCGCACGGCCGAAGCCGCGAAGCACTTCGAGGCAGCGATCGCGCATAACGCGCGGCTCGGCGCGCGGCCGTTCGTCGCCCACACGCAGCACGAGTACGCCGAGATGCTCGCCAGGTCGAACGACGCCACCGAGAATGAACGGGCTCGGGTGCTCGTCGCCGAAGCGTCGGTGACGGCGCGTGAGCTTGGGATGCCGGCGCTCGAGGGGAAACTGGACGCGCTCGCAACCACGCTGGGTTTGGCCTCACTGCGCCCATCCGAGCCGTCTCCTCCCGCCGCTCCGAGCGCCATGAACGAGTTCGTGCGCGAAGGTGAGTATTGGTCGGTCGCGTACGACGGACCCTCGTTCCGCATCCGCGACTCGAAAGGCGTGAGATACCTGGCGACGCTGCTCGCCTCCCCCGCACGCGAGTTCCACGTCCTCGACCTCGTCGGCCACGGCGGCGCCGGAAGCGTCGCGGCGCGGGAGGACGACCTCGCGGCGGGCGACCTCGGCGACGCCGGCGAGATCCTGGATCCCGAGGCCAAGGCCGCATACCGGTCGCGCCTCGCCGAGCTCGACCAGACGATCGAGGAAGCCCGGTCCTGGGGCGACGGCGAGCGCGCCGCCCGGGCCGTCGAGGAGCGCGAGGCGCTCGTCCAGCAGCTTGCCGGCGCCGTGGGTCTTGGGGGTCGCGACCGCAAGGCGGCTTCCGCCTCTGAGCGTGCCCGCGTGAACGTCACCCGCGCGATCAAGGCGGCCGTGGCCCGGCTCGCCGAGCAGAGCCCTCCCCTCGGAGCACATCTCGACGCCACCCTTCGTACCGGCACGTTCTGCTCGTACACCCCCGACCCACGCTCGAGCCCAGCCTGGAAGACCTAAGTCCGTTCATCTGGAGTGAACACCCCCTCTGAACGGCCGTTCCGTCCATCCTCACGCCTACCGGTCGTACGCGGAGGGCGGGCCCGGGTCGACCGGAGCTCGCGGAGCAGGAGGAGGAGTCATGACCGTTCAGACCCAGGTGCGGCCGCGAGGGATCCAGGTCCAGCCGCGGAAGATCCGGGGAGTCAAGGGGTTCGTGTTCGGGCTGGTTGCACTGGCCGCCGCCGGAACGGGAATCGGGTTCGGGGTTTCCGCGATCCGGAGCGATGCGCCTTCCATCGTGGCCCCGGTGAGTCCCGAGAATGCGGCACTGCAGCGGATGCAGGCCGAGAGCTACGTCAACCCCTCGTCGAGCGCGCATCTCGACGCAGTGAAGCGCCATCACCAAGACGCTCAGAGCGGCATCGAGGGTTCGACCTCGACGGACGCGTTCAAGCGGATGAAGGATGAGGCTTGGAGCAAGTAGCGAGCCCTCCGAAGCCGAAGCCCGGGCGGATGCCCGGGCTTCGGCAGTACCCGAGCCTCCACGGCATCGCGTTGTGTCGCGAGCTTTACATCCGCGATGCCACCTTCGTGAACGACCGCGTCTCCCCAACACGCGAGACTTTGCCCACGAGATTCGGTAAGGCGGGCTAGGCCCGCGGGAAAAGGGGAGGAGCCATGACCACCATCCAGACCCAGGCGCACCGGGGGACCCGCATCCCGAGCAGCACCAAGGTTCGCGGCGTCAAAGGGTTCGTCATCGGGTTCGCGGCGCTCGCCGCGGCCGCCACGGGGATCGGGATCGCGGTGTCGGGAACGAGCGAACCCCCGGCTACCGTCGTTGCTCCGGTGGGCGACACCAACCCGGCCGCAGAGCAGCGCGAGGCCACGAAGCGCCTCCAGGAAAATGGCGCCGGCGGCGTCACGGTTCCGGAGTCCGAGGTGGTTTGGTTCCAGCCGGGGAAGCCGGGGATCAGGTAGCTGCGTCGCACCGATCCGAGCCCGGGCGCCGAAACGGCGCCCGGGCTCCGTCTTGTGGCTCGGGAGCGGGGCCGTGCGTCGGCCCGTGCGCCGGGCGATAATGGCCGACGATGTTCGACAAGATCCTGCGTTTCGGTGAAGGCAAGCGCCTCAAGCAGTTCGTCGCTCAGGCGGAGGCCGCCGGCAAGCTCGAGCCCGAGATAGAGAAGCTCTCGGACGACGAGCTCCGCGGCATGACCGACGAGTTCAAGGAGCGCCTGGCCGAAGGCGAGACCCTCGACGACCTGCTCCCCGAGGCCTTCGCCGTCGTCCGCGAAGCCGCCCGGCGCACCCTCGGGCAGCGGCACTTCGACGTCCAGCTGGTCGGCGGGGTGTCGCTCCACAACGGCTACATCTCTGAGATGAAGACCGGTGAAGGCAAGACCCTCGTCGCCACTTCGGCCGTCTACCTCAACGCGCTCACCGGCAAGGGTGTGCACGTCGTCACCGTGAACGATTACCTGGCGCGACGCGACGCGCAGTGGATGGGGCCGGTCTACCGCTTCCTCGGCTTGACGGTCGGGACGATCCAGTCGCGGATGAAGCCCGAAGAGCGCAAGCCGATGTACAACGCCGACATCACCTACGGCACCAACAACGAGTTCGGCTTCGACTACCTGCGCGACAACATGGCCTGGCGGCCCGAGGACCGCGTCCAGCGGAGCCACAGCTTCGCCGTCGTCGACGAGGTCGACTCGATCCTGATCGACGAGGCCCGGACGCCGCTGATCATCTCGGGGCCCTCCGAGGAGTCGGCGAAGTGGTACTGGCAGTTCGCGCGGAACGTCGTGCCGCGCCTGCACCCGCCCGACGATTACGAGGTCGACGAGAAGAAGCGCACCGTCGCGATCACCGAGAAGGGCGTCCACAAGGTCGAGCAGATCCTCGGGATCGAGAACCTCTACGACAACATCTCATCACCGCTCGTCCATTACCTCCAGAATGCTCTTCGGTCGAAGGAGCTCTACAAGAAAGACGTGGACTACATCGTGACCAACGGCGAGGTGAAGATCGTCGACGAGTTCACCGGCCGCGTACTCGAAGGCCGGCGCTACTCGGAGGGGATGCACCAGGCGATCGAGGCGAAAGAGGGCGTTCGGATCAAGGAAGAGAACGTCACCTTAGCGACGATCACGATCCAGAACTACTTCCGCATGTACTCCAAGCTCGGGGGCATGACCGGTACGGCGTACACGGAGGCCGCGGAGTTCGAGCACATCTACAAGATGGGTGTCGTACAGATCCCCACGAATCGAGACATGGTCCGCCGGGACGAGGGCGACCAGGTCTACAAGAGCGAGGAAGGGAAATTCTCTGCGCTCGTGGACGACATCGCCGCCCGCTACGAAGCCGGCCAGCCGGTCCTCGTCGGCACGATCTCGATCGAGAAGTCCGAGAAGCTGTCGCGAGCGCTCGACCGCAAAGGCATCCCGCACCACGTGCTGAATGCCAAGCAGCACGAGAAAGAGGCGCTGATCATCGCGCAGGCCGGCAAGCGGCAATCGGTCACGGTCGCGACGAACATGGCCGGCCGCGGCGTCGACATCATCCTCGGTGGCAATCCCGAGTTCGAGGTGAAGCAGGTTCTGCTCGGCGAGGGGCTCGTGGAGGAAACCGAGGACTTCGACCGCGAGCTGAAGCGGCGCATGAAGGAGATGGAGCCTTCGTGGCGGGCAGAGCACGACAAGGTCGTCGAGCTCGGCGGGCTGTACGTGCTCGGCACGGAACGTCACGAGTCGCGGCGGATCGACAATCAGCTGCGGGGCCGCTCCGGCCGGCAGGGCGACCCCGGCGAGAGCCGCTTCTACCTCTCGCTCGAGGACGATCTGATGCGGCTTTTCGCCTCGGGAATGGTGTCGCGCCTGATGGACCGGCTGAAGATCCCCGAGGACGTGCCGATCGAGGCAGGGATGGTCTCGAAAGCCATCGAGCGGGCGCAGCGACAGGTGGAGTCGCGCAACTTCGAGATCCGCAAGAACGTCCTCAAGTACGACGATGTGATCAACAAGCAGCGCGAGGTCATCTACGTCGAGCGGAACCGGATCCTCGACGGAGAATCTTTGCGGGACAACACGATCACCTTCATCGAGGAGGTCGTGCGTGCCACGGTCGCGGAGTTCACCAACCCCGACATCGCTGCCGACGAGTGGGATCTCGACGGATTGTTCACGCAGATGCACACCATCTACCCGACGCAGCTTTCGAAGCAGTCGTTCGATCCGGCGGACCTCACCACCGTCGACCTCGAGGAGAAGTTCCTCGAGGAAGCGCTCGAGGTCTACGAGCGGCGTGAGAAAGAGATCGGCGAGGAGCAGTTCCGCGACATCGAGCGTCGCGTCTTGTTGAGCGTGCTCGACAACCGGTGGCGCGAGCACCTCTACGAGATGGACTACCTGCAGGAGGGGATCGGCCTTCGCGCGATCGCCCAGAAGGACCCGCTCATCGAGTACCAGCGCGAGGGGTTCGGCATGTTCGAGGGCATGCTGGAGTCGATCAAGGAAGACTTCGTCAAGTACGTCTTCCATCTCCAGGTGGTGCGCGAGGACCGGGCGCCCGAGGAGAAGGTGAAGGCTCAGCAGTCGCGCTGGCGGCTCACCTCGAGCGACACGCCCGAAGCGCCGGTCGCGGAGACGGTCCGCTCGGACAAGGTCCCGCGCAACGCCCCTTGCCCGTGTGGTTCGGGGAAGAAGTACAAGAAGTGCCACGGCGCTCAAGCTGCGGCCGGGTAGGATCGCGACATGCCGAACGATTTCTCGCAGGAGCTCGAGGCCTTGGGCAGCGCCCTTGCGGCGGCCAGGGCCTATCTTTGACGTCGAATCAAAGCGCACCAAGGCCTCCGAGCTTCGCGAACGCACCTCAGCTCCCGACCTCTGGAGCGACCCCGATGCGGCGCGCGCGCTCATGGGCGACCTGTCGCGCCTCGACGACGACATCGCGCTCTACGACCGCCTCAAGGCGAAGTTCGACGACCTGATCGTTCTGAACGAGCTCGCGCAGTCCGAGGAAGACTCCTCCGTGGAAGTCGAGATCCGCGACGGGGTCGAGGCGATGCGAGAGGAGCTCGCCGACCTCGACGTTCTGACGCTGCTGTCCGGCGAGTACGACGACCGCGACGCCATCGTGTCGATCCATCCGGGCGCCGGCGGCACCGAGAGTCAAGACTGGGCCGAGATGTTGCTTCGCATGATCCTCCGATGGGCCGAGCGCCGCCGGTTCGACACCGAGCTGATCGAGGCGCAAGCCGGAGACGAGGCGGGGATCAAGAGCGCGACCGTCATCGTGAAGGGCCGGTACGCATACGGCTTCCTGTCGTCCGAGCGCGGCGTGCACCGGCTCGTGCGGATCTCGCCCTACGACTCGCAGAAGCGCCGGCACACCTCGTTCGCCTCCTTGGATGTAGTGCCGCTGCTCGACGAGGACGTGAAGGTCGATATCAACGCGGACGACCTTCGCATCGACGTGTTCCGGTCGAGCGGGCCGGGCGGCCAGTCGGTGAACACTACCGACTCGGCGGTCAGGGTGACCCATCTGCCGACGGGGATCGTGGTTTCATCGCAGAACGAGCGATCGCAGCTCCAGAACCGCAACGTCGCGATGCGGGTCCTGACGGCCCGGCTGGCCGAGTTGATGCGCCAGGAGCAGGTCGCGAAGCTCGAGGAGCTACGCGGTGAACGCCGCGATATCGCGTTCGGCTCCCAGATCCGTTCCTACGTGCTGCACCCGTACCGCATGGTGAAAGACCACCGGACCAACCACGAGACCTCGAACGTGGACGCGGTGCTCGACGGAGACCTCGACGCGCTGATGCGCGCGTACCTCGAGTGGCGCCGCCGCGAGGCCTCGATCGCGAAGTAGCAGCCCGGTCGACGACGGGCTCGCGCTGCTAGGATGGGTTTCCTTCCCCCAGGTCCGGGGAGGTTTCTCTCGTGGCGAAGGTGATCGAACCCACCCAGGCGCTCGACGTCGAAGAGCTCAAGCAGCTGTCCCGCGAGCTCCGCGTCGACATCATCCAAACGATCACCGAGGCCGGCTCGGGTCACCCCGGCGGCTCCCTTTCCGCGATCGATGCCTTGGTCTGCCTCTACTTCGGCGGCATCTTGCGATACCGCGCCACCGAGCCGACCTGGCCCGACCGCGATCGCTTCGTGCTTTCGAAGGGCCATTGCTCGCCGGCACTCTACGTCACGCTCGCGCGAGCCGGGTTCTTCCCGCACGACTGGCTGAAGACGTTCCGCAAGTTCGAGTCGCGGCTCCAGGGGCATGTCGACCGCCTGCGCGTGCCCGGCGTGGAGGCCTCGACCGGATCGCTCGGCCAGGGGCTGTCGGTCGCCGTGGGCATGGCGATCGCCGGCAAGCTCGACAAGTCGGAGCGCCGCGTGTGGTGCATGCTCGGCGACGGCGAGTCGCAGTCGGGTCAGGTGTGGGAGGCGACGATGAGCGCGCCGAAGTACGCCCTCGACAACCTGTGCGCGATCGTCGACCACAACCAGGTCCAGCAGACCGGCCGGGTCAGCGAGATCATGGACCTCGCCCCGCTCGCGGAGAAGTTCCGCGCCTTCCGTTGGCACGCGATCGAGGTCGACGGCCACGACCACGCTGCCCTCCTGGACGCGATGCACGAGGCGATGGCGACGACCGGCAAGCCGACCGCCATCGTGTCGAAGACGATCAAAGGCAAGGGTGTGTCCTGGATGGAGCTCAACCCGGACTGGCACGGCAAGGCACCGAACGCCGAGCAGGCGGAGCGGGCGGTCGCGGAGATCCTCGGGGGGTCCCGATGAGCGCGGCCGCCACGCGTGAGGCGTTCGGCGACGCGATGGTTCGCGTCGGGAGCGACGAGCGGGTCGTCGTCATCGACGGCGACCTCAAGAACTCCACCTTCGCCGAGAAGTTCGAGGCCGCCTATCCGGACCGGTTCGTCGAGCTCGGCATCGCCGAGAGCAACATGCTCGGGGTGGCGGCGGGTCTCGCTCTGTCCGGGCGGATCCCGTGGGCCGGATCGTTCGCGGCGTTCGTCGCCGGGCGGCTCGAGGTGATCCGCGTT
Organism: Actinomycetota bacterium; assembly: GCA_040905475.1. NCBI lineage: Bacteria > Bacillati > Actinomycetota > Actinomycetota bacterium. The sequence continues at coordinate 26,142 of JBBDRM010000055.1, read as the reverse complement.
TCCATCGGCTACAACGAAGCCAACGTCCGGATCGTCGGCACGCACGTCGGCGTCGGGATCGGCGACGACGGCGCGACGCAGATGTCGCTCGAGGATATCGCGGTGATGCGTGCGCTGCCGAACATGGCGATCATCCAGCCGTGCGACGCGGCGGAAACCCACGGTGCCGTCGACTATCTGATGACGCATGAGGGTCCGGCGTTCCTTCGGCTCACCAGACAGAAGCTCGAAGACGTCCACGGCGACGGGTACCGCTTCGAGTTCGGGAAGGCCGAAACGCTCCGCGACGGGAACGACGTCGCGCTCGTCGCCACCGGCGCTCTCGTTCAGGAGTGCTTGAAGGCGGCGGAGCTCCTCGAAGGGGAAGGCATCTCCGCGCGGGTCCTGAACGTGCACACGCTCGCCCCGATCGACCGCGACGCGATCGCAACGGCTGCGCGCGACACCGGCCACGTCGTGAGCGCAGAGGATCACAACGTGAACGGCGGCCTCGGCAGCGCCGTCGCCGAAGTGATCGGCGAGGAAGGCATCGACGCGAAGCTCGCTCGGGTCGGCACGCGCTGGTATGGAGAGTCGGGATCGCAGGCCGAGCTGTACGAGAAGTTCGGTTTGTCGGCGCCGCGCGTCGCCGACACCGGACGTGCGCTGGTGCGCTCCGACATGCCTGTTTGAGCTCTTTGCCGGGCTCGTTGCCCGCCCTACTCCGCTCTGCTAGCGTGAGCCTCCGGCCGGGACGACCGCCGGCATCCTCATGATCCGAGCCGTTAACGTCACGAAAACATATCGCGGGGGGATCCCTGCGCTTAAGGACGTCTCCTTCGACATCCTCAAGGGAGAGTTCGTCTTCCTCGTCGGGCCGTCGGGTTCTGGGAAGTCGACGTTGATCCGGCTGATGCTGCGCGAGGAGCTTCCCTCTACGGGCGAGATCTACGTCGCCGGCAAGAACATCAACAACCTCGCGTCGTGGAAGGTTCCGATGCTGCGACGCAATATCGGCTGCGTTTTCCAGGATTTCAAGCTCTTGCCGAGCAAGACGGTCTTCGAGAACGTCGGATTCGCGCTCGAGGTCATCGGTCGCCCGCGCGACGCGGTCCGCAAAGCGGTCCCCGAGGTTCTTGATGTCGTCGGCCTCGGCGACAAAGGGGATCGTCTGCCTGACCAGCTGTCCGGCGGCGAGCAGCAGCGCGTGTCGATCGCGCGCGCGTTCGTGAACCGGCCGCAGATCCTGCTCGCCGACGAGCCGACGGGGAACCTGGACCCGGCGACGAGCGTGGACATCATGAAGCTCCTCGATCGCATCAATCGCACGGGAACGACGGTGCTGATGGCCACGCACGATCACGCGATCGTCGATGCGATGCGCCGGCGCGTTATCGAGCTCGAGAACGGCACGGTCCTGCGCGATCAGGAGCGCGGCGTCTACGGCTACGCGAGAGAAGAATAGTGCCGATCAGCCTTCAGTACGTCCGCAAGGAGACGGCGACCAACCTCAAGCGAAACGTGTTCATCACGTTCGCAGCCGTCCTCGTCGTCGTGGTGTCGCTCTACCTCGTCGGCGCGGTCTTCGTAGCGTCCTTCGCCGTCGATCGCGCCTTGACGTTGCAGACGCGCAAGGTTGAGGTGGCCGTGTTCCTCAACCGCGATATCTCGGAAGAGGAGCGCCGATCGATCGAGCGGGATCTGCTGGGCATGCCCGAGGTCGGGTCCGTGCAGTACGAATCGAAGCAGGAGGCCTTCGAGTCCTTCAAGGAGCTGTTCCGCGACGAGCCCGAGATCGTGGCGGCGACGACGCCCGACGCGCTCCCGGAAAGCTTCCGCGTCAAGCTGAAGGATCCGAATCAGTTCGAGGTCGTCAGCGACCGGCTGCAAGGCCGTCCGGGCATCGCAGAGATCCGCGACGAGCGCAAGTTCCTGCGGCGGCTGCTCGACGTCGTGCGCGACATCCGTCTCCTCGGCATCGGCGTCGTCATCCTGCTCATCGTCGCCGCCTCGGTCTTGATCGCGACCACGATCCGCATGGCGCTGTTCGCTCGCCGGCGCGAGATCGCGATCATGAAGCTCGTCGGTGCGACGAACTGGTTCATCCGCATCCCGTTCATGCTGGAAGGCGTCTTTCAGGGATTGGTCGGCTCGTTGCTCGCACTGGGGTTGCTCCTTGCGACGCGTCCCCTCTACACGAACCTCGCCGACAGTTTCCAGTTCCTGAACCTGACGGTGACCTACGCTGAGATCGCCCAGAACGGCGCGTGGATCCTTGCGTTCGGGATCCTGATCGGCGCTTTCGGCAGCTTGCTCGGCTTGAGGCGATTCCTCGACGTCTAACCGCTTTCGTCTTAGCGCGCAGAGCGGCCGTACGTGGCCGAAACCGCTGGTCGGCGAGCTAAAGGAAGTGCATCGAAACGCCGACGAAAAGGATGTTACGGGTGTTGCTTCTGTTGCGAACGGCTAGTTAGGATAGCGCCTGTTCTTTCATCTGGTGGGGAGCTGGGTTGAGAGCGAAGAAGCTTCGTCGCGCCGTGCTTGCCGGTCTCACGCTGGCCTTGCTGGCCGGGATCATGCCGTCCGGCGCGTTCGCCTATAACAGCGACGACTACGCCGACATCCAGAAGAAGATCTCGGAGACGCGCGCGAAGCTCCGCGCGGTGCGGGCGCACGAGAAGGCGATCCTCGGTCAGATCCAGGCGTCGGATGAGCGGCTGAGCTCGCTCGAAGCCTCGCTCGCGTCGATCACCGACCAGCTCCTTCTCGCGACCCGCAGGCTGGAGCTGCTCGAGCTGCAGAACGATCAGGCGGCGCTGGAGCTCCAGCTCAAGACCGCCGAACTCGAGGCGGCCACCGTAGCGCTCGACAACACGACGACGCGCTTGCGCGAGCGCGCGGCGAACATCTACATGAACGGCCCGACCGCGTATGCGGCGGTGTTGTTCGGCGCGAATTCCTTCCAGGAGTACGTGGCCGGGATGCAGTACGCGGAGAACGTCCTGCACGTCGACATGGACATCGTGGAGGAGATCCGCAGCCTCAAGTCCACCGTCGAAGCTCAGCGGCTCGCGATCGAGGCTCGCCGCAAGGCGCTCGAGGCCAAGTCGAACGAGGTCGCGATGCAGTACGCGAGTCTGGCGGGGCTGCGCAGCCAGCAAGCCGGCGCCAAGAGCGCAGTACTGTCCGAGATCGACTACAAGCAGCATCTCCTCGCGCGGGTTCGCAAGGAGAAGCGCGCGTACGCTGCGGCGCTCCAGTCGTACCTGGAAGAGTCGGATTCGATCGCAGAGATGCTCCGCCGCGCGCAGGGTGGACAACAGGCCATCCAAGGCAAGGGCGGCTATCTGAAGTGGCCGGTTTCCGGGCCGATCACCTCCGATTACGGATGGCGTACCCACCCGATATACGGCTACAAATCGTTCCACACCGGGATCGACATCGGCGCGCCTTCGGGCAAGACCGTGAAGGCGGCTCGGAAGGGCGAGGTGCTTTACGTCGGATACAAGGGCGCCTACGGCCTCGTCGTGATCATCGATCACGGCAACGCGCTGGCGACGATGTACGCCCACCTTTCCAAGTCGTACGTGCATGCCGGACAGGCCGTGGGGACGTTGTCCTCGATCGCGGCGATCGGCTGCACCGGCTGGTGCACGGGTCCGCATCTCCACTTCGAGGTGCGAGTGAACGGAGACCCGCAGAACCCGCACCTCTGGCTCTAGCGCTCCGCTAGACTCGCCCGGCTCACTCCGCATCCGTTCCGAGGTGAACCGTGGCCGACGAGCCGCAGATCCGCGCTATCGCGACCAACCGTAAGGCGCGGCACAACTACCACATCGAGGAGACCTACGAGGCCGGGATCGCGCTCGTCGGCAGCGAGGTCAAGACGCTGCGCGGCGGGAAGGCGTCTCTCGTCGACGCGTATGCGTTCGTCCGAGGGTCGGAGGTGTTCCTGCTCGGGGTGCACATCCCGCCGTATCCGCAGGCTTCGATCCAGAATCACGATCCAACCCGGATGCGAAAGCTCCTGCTCCACAAAGAAGAGATCCGCCGACTGATCGGCAAGATGAACCAGAAGGGTCTCACGCTCGTTCCACTACGGATGTACTTCAAGGGCAACAAAGTGAAGGTCGAGATCGCGCTGGCGAAGGGGAAGCGTGACTACGACAAGCGCCAGTCGCTCGCCGAGCGGGAAGCCAAGCGAGAGATGGCCAAGCGCGCGGGCTCCAGAAGGCGCGGAGAACGCCGATAACCCGGCTGCTACAATAGGTTCGTTGACAACAAAACATGGGGGTGCATGGCTTCGATTTCGACCGACGAGTCGGAGGAAGCGGGCCAGGGTCTCCGGAGCCCTGTCAAAAGCCGGAACTAACACAAGCGCCAATAACGACGCGCTCGCTGCCTAATTAGGTAGCCGTTCTCCCGGAAGCGCCTGCGGTCCGGATCGGAACGTCATCAAGCAGGCTCAACCCCTCGGGAGCGTCCGAGTACCGAGGGGGAAATCGATCGGGCTGGGGCACCCGGAGCGCGTCGGTGCGCGCCGGGAGCCCGAGACTTAATACGCCGACTGCGCCCGGAGAAGCTCCGGTTCGAGATCGAAAGACAGGGGTTCGAATCCCCTCACCTCCACTTTCATTGACTCCGCGTTCCCGCTGGTGAGCGGCCCGGCAGGTGGCCTGTTACGGCTGACTGCTAAGGGGATTCGAACCTCGAGCGTGTGACCCGCGAGTCTGTGTTGCCGAGCTACGCGGCGAAACGGCGAACCTCGACGTCTACGCCGAGCTCCGCAGCGTTCTTGATCTCGTCGAGCAATGCCGCGGTCGTAGCTTCGTCGACGTACGCTTCGCCGCAGTTCTCGCAGACGTCAGCGGGGACTCCCTTGATGACGAGCGTCGTGTTGCCGCGCTCAAGAGTTACTGTCGTTTCACCACGGACGGTGTCGCCGTGCTGACAGATCAGGCACTTCATCGATCCAGCCTCCGTCTGAACGTCGGATCCCATTGTGCCGCATCAGGCTCGTAAACGGTAACGATGAACGTCCTGCCGTTATCCTGATCATGTGCGGCGACGACGTGCAACGGCCTCTGCCCGATGTGGCTGAGGACCAGCTTGCTCGGAAAGGGTGTGTCGTCGGGGTAGGACTCGATGACCTCTCCGGACTCGAGGACGGCTCGAACATCAGACACCGAGATGTCCCGATCGGCCATGCGACGGATCGCATGTACGCGGAAGATCAGCCGACCAGGCTCCACATCCTCGATGCTAGCGGGAAGGTATGACAGTCGGGGCCGAAGCCAGTGCTTCCTTCAAACCGAGCAGCCTCGTGGCGAGGTTCGAATACCGACCCCTCACCTCCACTTTCCGATGGGACGACATCAGCGCTGATCAGCGTGGCTCCTGAGCGTCCGATCACGGGCGACTGCTAACGGGATTCGAACTGAAAGCTTCCGCGGCGACCAAGATGCCGGCGAGGATGCGGATCCAGACATCGGTATTGAGCGAGCCGAGTCGGGAGTGCTGCCCTTGTGCGCGGGTTCTTGGTGTGCTACAAATAGCACATGAATAGCGTGGGCGTTCGAGAGCTTCGCCAACGAGCCAGCGAACTGCTTCGTCGTGTGGAGGCGGGAGAGACCTTCGAGGTGACCGACCGCGGCCGCCCGGTGGCAGTCCTCGGGCCGGTGCGCGACCGGCGCCCTCTGGAGCGGCTGCGGGAGACCGGGGAGATCGAACCTGCTCGGGGCGACCTCAGCGACCTGCCCGACCCCATCAAGCTCGCGCCTGGCCAGGAACGCCCGTCGCACGTGCTGGAGCGGCTTCGGGAACATGAGCGCTGAGAAGGCGATCTATCTCGATTCCTCCGCGATCGTGAAACTGGCGGTCCACGAACCGGGATCTGCTGCGCTGCGCCGGTATGTGAGGCGACGCCGACCCTTGATCTCGAGTGCGCTCGCACGGACCGAGGTCGCGCGCGCACTGCTGTTGCTGGGTTCCGGGGTAGTTCAGCGCGGACAAGAGGTCCTGGCTCGGCTGGAGTTGGCCAGAGTGAACGACTGGGTTCTCACTGCTGCAGGGAAGCTGCTGCCGGCCGGACTGCGGTCGCTCGACGCGATCCATCTGGCGACGGCGCTGGAACTCGGTTCCGACTTGACACGATTCGTCACCTACGACGAGAGGATGGCGGCGGCCGCTCGCGGCCTGGGATTGGCCGTCTCCGCTCCCGAATGACGATGACTCAGACGCTGGTGCCGAGCACATCCTGGATGGCACCGAGCAAGTTCGAATAGCAACCCGTTGGCTCCACCATGAGCCCAGGCCGCGGATAGGGCCTGGGCTTTCTCACGCGCTGGGAAAGCCGGCGTCAGGCGCCGAAGAAGAACGGGCTCGCGTACGCGACCCCGTTGCCGAACGCCGCGTAGATCGCATCCGCGCGCTCGTCGGCCGGCTCGGACGGGTCGGTGATCCGGAGCACGACCCAGTCGCCGTCGGCGACGTCGATGTTCGTGGTGAACGAATAGACGGGGTCGGCCGGGCCCGGCACGGTGAACGCATGCACCTCCTGGACCGACGGCATGACCATGCCCGATCGCAGGACTTGCACGAGCAGCGGCCGGCCGATCCACTCGGGCCCGCGGTCGATGTCGATCTGGAACGTGATCGGCCCGCTCGTGTGCGCGAGCGTCTTGCCCATGCGCACGCCGTTCGCGGCTGCGTCGAGCCGCAGGCCGCGCAGCCGTGTCGCGAAGAACCGCCGGTCGGCCAGCGCGTCGCGCACCCCGGCGCGGGTCAGCTCGGTGACGTACAACCCGGCGCGGCCCTTGCCGTCGGGGAACCCCCAATCGGTTCCATGCTCGTCGGTGACTCCCGTGAGGCCGACGCGCCAGCCCGCGTTCAGACATTCGTTCAGCGGGGACTCCGCGATCGAGTTCGTCCCTTCGTAGATGTAGTCCTCTCGGCGGTTGAACATCTCCACGCTCACGATCCGGTCTCCGACCGCCGGCTGGAGCCTGAAGTTCGAGAACCGGCCGGGCTCACGTCCCGGGTGGTTGAAACCTGCGATGCCGTCGGCGCCGCCCCCGATGACGGGACGTCCGGGATCCGCCGTCAGCCATTCGTAGAACAGGGCCATCCCTACCGGCGGCGTCGGCGCGCCTTTCACGATCGCGTCGAGCGGCGCCATCAGCTCGGCGGGGACGTTCGCCTCGTCGTGGAGGAACTGCGCCGCCCCCTCTCCGGTTCCGGCGCCCGCGGTGTGGAGCGGGTCCATCCACCGCTCCGAGAACCAGACGTTCATGTGTCCGAGCGTCGGGCTCGACCACTCGAACGCCCGCAGGGCCACGAACTCGCCGTCGACCTGCGCCGCGTCGGCGAGCTGGCGCGCGTGCGCCCAGGTCTCCTCGTTGATCCCCGCGAGGCTCTGGCACTCGGAGTCTGGGCATACGTTCATCGGGAGGCCGTAACTGAGGGTCGAGTGGTCGCTGAGGGCGGCGACGTCGAGCCCGGCTGCCCGCATCGAGTCGAAGGCGAGCGACGGATCGCCGTCTCCGTCGGAGTGGAGGCTGTGGTTGTGCAGGTCGGCGTGCGCCACCCAGGTCCCGGGGAACAGCCGGGACTCCCGTGGCGTCCCGAACACCGAGACCGGCCCGAGCGTCTCGGCCAGCACGCCGAGTGGCCGCGCGATCAGCAGAGCGCCGAACGCGCCGCCTGCCTTCAGAAACTCACGCCTCGAGACGGGCACGTCTCAGAGATTCGACGCGGAGCCGGGACGCTCCTGTCGTATCCCCGGATGCCCAAAAACTCGGCCTTGGCAGGACGCCACTCAAATTCAGAGAAAGAAAGGGACGTGGAAAAGCAGATCGCGTTCGTGGTGTACGACGGGCTCACGCCCTTGGATCTGGTCGGCCCCCTGCAGGTGATGTCCGCGCTCGAGCGCTTCGCGCCCGAGTGGAAGGTCGCGGTCGTGGGGAAGACGCTCGACACGGTCGGCACGGACACGCCGCTCCGGGTGGCCCCCAGCGCTACGTTCGCCGATGTGCCATCGCCGTACGCGATCATCGTGCCCGGCGGCGAGGTCCCCACACTCCACGCGATGTACGACGACGCGATCCAGGGCTACGTGCGCAAGGCGGCCGAAACCGCGGAGGTCGTCGGTTCGGTGTGCACCGGCGCGCTCATCCTCGCCGCGGCAGGCCTCCTCGAGGGGCGCGACGCGACGACTCACTGGGCGTACTCGGGTCTGCTCTCAAAGTTCGGAGCGCGATACGTGGAAGCTCGCTGGGTCGAGGCCGGCAAGGTCATCACCGCCGCCGGCGTGTCGGCCGGGATCGATCTCGCGCTCCACCTCGTCGGCAAGCTCGCCGGCGAGCAGCTCGCGCGGTTCATCCAGCTCGGCATCGAATACGACCCGCAGCCGCCGTTCGGACCGATGGACCGCTCTCCTGCGACCCCCGAGCTCAAAGCCGCCGCGCTCAAGGTGGGCCTCGAGAAGGCGTTCGGCGACCGGCCGGAGATCCTGACCCGCCTCACCGGCGGCTGAAGCGCGGCGCGCACATGCCGACGACCTCCGAGGGCAAACGGCGCCGGCTGATCCCGCTTATCGTCGCGGTCGCCTGTCTTGCTCTCGTCGACGTCTCGGTCCGTGCTGCGGTCCCGCGCGCGGCGTCGTTCAACGCCTGGAACGATTGGCAGGCGACCCACAAGGTCGCCGCGATCGACGCGCTGGCACGTCGCGGCGGCTCGCCGCTCGTGCTTATGGGCTCGTCGATGATGGATTACGCGGTGGACCCCGGCGCGCTCTCGAAGCTGCTCGGTCTGAAGCGTCCGGTGTTCAACGCATCATTGAACGGCGCGGAAGCCCGGCTCATGGATTTCTGGCTGCTCAACGTCGTCGTGCCGCGGTTGCGTCCGCGTGTCGTCGTGATCGGCGTTTCGAGCCGAGAGCTCAACGACCTCGGGGAAGGGACTAGACGGGCCTTCGACGCGGTCCGTGACTCGTACGGGGGCCGGGCCGTGGCGGGGGACCTTTCCCCGACCGAGCGCATCCTCGAGCTGGGGGAGCGCGTCTCGGGCCTCGTTCGATACCGCAGCCTTCTCCGAAAGCCGTCGCGCCTGTTCGACGCCGAACCCCTCGAGGAAGGACTTGCCGTGTCTGCGCTCGGGGCTCCCACACACTCGCGCCGAACGGACGTCTACCGAACCCTTCCGCCGATCTCGGGCGGGTTCGCCGTCGGCGGCTCGTCGATGCGGGCGTTGGACCACCTCATCGGACGGCTCGAGTCGCTGGGTATCCGCGTCCTGCTCGTCGAGATGCCGATCAGCCCTGACGGGTACGCGCGGCATCCGAACGGGATCGCCGACTACCGGAGCTTCCAGCAGGCGGTCGCGGGGTTCGTCGCCGCGAAAGGTCTCCCTTTCTCCGACATGCTCAGTCCGTTCCCGACGACCGAATGGTTCGGGGACACGCTCCACCTCAACAGGCGAGGGCGAGAACGGTTCACGCGACTGCTGGCAGGGATCCTCGCTCCCTCGGTCGCGGACCTCTAAGCAGCTCCGCGGTCGAACGCCACCGACGACTAGCGCGAGCGGGCACGTTTCTTCGATGAGACCGCGTAGGCATGGGGGCGTGCCAACAGCACGGGGTCGTCGGATGCCTCGATGCCATCACACAGGCGCGTCGGGTCGAACAGCAGGCGCTCGCAGCCCTGCTCCTGGTCGTCGACCGGGCCCGTGATCTCCAGGCGGCCGGCCGCGATCTCCTCGCCGTCGCCCGTCCATTCCTCCGTTGGGTCGGTGGTGCTGTCTCCCTCACCGGCGGTGCGAAGGTAGAGCGTGAACGACGCGGGTCCGTCCGCGAGACGAGAGACCAGATCCTCGCGGAGGTAATCGGGGCTCAGCGCGTTCGCTTCGTCCGGCTCCAGCGTTCGAACACCGAGATCCGGCGTGATCCTGTAGCGGACGAACCTGCTCGTCCCGTCGGCGGCGACGAACCGGAAAGCGTGGAGCGCGAAGTACTCCGTCTCGAGGAAGCTCGCCACCGGCGGTGCGCTGATGAGAATCTGAGCGGCGCGCTGCGACTCGGGGCGAGCGCCGACGAACGCCATCAGCCCGGCGATATCTGGCTGCCCCGTCTCCGGATCCGGCTTGCGCAGACGCAGGAACTCGAGGACCTCCTCCGGCGTTCGCACGATGAAGACCGGATTGTTGATCGCAACGACATCGGTCGAGCGTCGCTCGTCGATGTGGAACTTGATCGCCATGCCGCGCGGCTCGCGCCCGGCGTCGTGCGCCGTGGGATCGCCGCTCCCGTTGGAGAAGCGCACGGTGGTGCGGACGGCCGTTCCCTGCATGTGCGGGGCCCGCGTGAGCGCGGCCGCTTCCGGGGTCGCGGTGAAGGTCGCCGCGCAGCAGGTTCCCTTCGCGTGAACCGCCCGCTGGCCGGCGTGCTCACCGAACAATGCGTTGAAAGCGGCAACGAGATCCTCGGCAAGTTTGTCGGCCATGTGCCACTGATATCCGGCCGAGCACAGAACGGTCAACTATCGCCAAATGGGAGGAAGCCTTACGCTTGCTTACGAACCTCTGTGAACCGAGTCCCGAGGAGGCACCCCTGAAACCGTCGATCCGGCTCTTTCTTGCCGTCGCCGTGCTCGCCGCCGTGCTCGGCCCGGCCACGGCCGACCCGGCCGGCACCGCCCGCGAGTCTGGCTACGTCGAGCTACCCGACGGCGTCACCCTTGCTTACACGGCGGTCTACCCGAACGACGGTCTGCCGCACCCCACCCTCATGGAGTACTCGGGCTACAACCCCGGCTCGGTCCCGGATCAGCCGTACATCGATCGGTACGTGAGCAAGGGGTACGCGTTCATCGGCGTCAACATCCGCGGCACCGGCTGTTCGGGTGGGACGTTCGACTTCTTCGAGCCGCAGCAGGGCCTCGACGGCGCATTCGTGATCGACAACTTCATCCCGACGAGGCCGTGGTCGAACGGCGACGTCGCGATGATCGGCAAGTCCTATCCTGGGATCACGCAGCTGTTCGTCGCCCAGGAACGGCCGGCGCACCTCAAGGCGATCGCGCCCGGCCACTTCTACGGCGATATCTACCGCGACGTCGCGTACCCCGGCGGCATCTTCAACTACTCGTTCGCCGGGCTGTGGAGCTTCATCTCGCAGCCCACCGAAGGCCGCCTGTCCGCTATCCAGGCGATCGCCGGCGGGGACACGACGTGTGCGGCGAACCTCGCGCAGCACGAAGTCACCAACCTTCGTTACAACCCGTTCATCCAAGCGCAGGAGCATCCGTTCATCGACGACCTCATCCGTGAGCGCTCGCCGATCGTGCGCGCGAAGGACATCGACGTGCCGATCTTCACCGCGATCGCCTGGCAGGACGAGCAGGTCGGCCCGCGCGAAGTCCTATTCCTCGAGCAGCTCGACGTGCCGTACTGGGCGATCCTGAGCAACGGCGACCACGGCATGTACCGCACCGAGACGTCGCTCACGTTGCTCGACGCATATCTCGACCACTTCCTGCGGGGCGTCGACAACGGCTTCGGGAACAACCCGCACGTGATGGTCTGGTGGGAGTCGAAGACCGACACGCGCGCGCCGACCTGGGTCACCGGGCTTTCGTCCTGGCCGGCCGCCGCGAGCGCGAAGCGGCTCTATCTCGGTGCCGGTGGAGCCTTGACCGATCAGGCTCCTCCCGCGGGCGGGATGCCGGACCCGTACGTGTACCCCGCGGGCTCGCAGGGGATCGCGAACGCGCGCTACGGATATGCCTCGCTGCCCGACGCGTACCTGTGGCCGGTGAAGCCGCTGCCGGGCACGGCCGTGTCGTACACGTCGGCGGCGTTCACGGAAGACACCGTGCTGCTCGGCTCGGCGTCGCTTGACCTATGGCTGGCATCGACCGCGCCCGACACCGACCTCGAGGTGACACTCACTGAAGTGCGGCCCGACGGCGAGGAGATGTACGTCCAGAAAGGCTGGCTCAGGGCCTCGCACCGCGCCGAGGACATGGCGCTGTCCACGACTCTGCGTCCCGTCCAGACGCACCTGCTCGACGACTTCGAGCCGCTCGTTCCGGGGTCTCCGACGCCGATGCGGGTCGAGATCTTCCCGTTCGGACACGTGGTACGAGCCGGGTCAAAGGTCCGGGTTTGGATCGCCGCGCCGACGCTCCTCCCCGAGTTGTGGGGCTTCGCATTCTTGCCGGTGCCCGCCGTCAACCTCGTCTACCACGACGCGACGCATCCGTCGTCGCTCGTGCTTCCCGTGGCGGGCGGCATCGCGATCGGCAGCGCAGGGTTCCCCGAGTGCGGAACCGTGATCCGTCAGCCCTGCCGGCCGGCCTGACTCAGCGCTTCCGCGCGCCGTTGCCGAGGCCGGCGACCAGCTCGCGAAGGGCCTTGACCTCCGCCTCGAGTGCTGTGCGTCCCTCGCGCGTGATCGAGACCCGCGTCCGCGGACGCTTACCCTCGAAGGACTTGACGATCCGAAGGTAGCCGGCGTCCTCGAGGACCTGGAGGTGCCGGGAGAGATTCCCGTCGGTCAACTCGAGTGAGTCGCGCAGGAGCTGGAAGTCGATGTCCTCGGCCGGCTCCAAAAGAGCGAGGATCCCAAGCCGCACACGCTGGTGGACGACGTCGTCGATGCGCGTGGAAGGGTGAGTCATCGGCTCTTCCTCTGAGCGAGGGTCAGGCAAAGGCCCCCGATCGAGAACATCAAGACGTACGAACCAACCGCCAGGGCGGGCCAGTGGTCCGACCAGATGAACGGAGCGGGGAGTATCCCGAACAGCGCCGTCACGCCTGCCAAGGAAAGGGCTCGGTTTCCCATATGCATGCCCACGAGGATCGCGATGACACTGGCACCCACGAAAGCCATCGAGGGAGACATGGCGACCATGAAGAAGGCTCCCAGGGCGACCGGGCCCAGTATCACGAGAGCTGCCGCCAGGACGATGCCCTCCCCGACCGAGATCTGGCGGCGACGCTCGCGTGCCCGATGGACGGGTTGGCGGCGATAGTCGATGATCGAGACGGCGGCGGCTACGACCGCTGCGACCACAACCACGGCGTAGGCGATGGCGGCGAAATCGCCGCTGCCGCCCAGGCTGATGAAAGTGATGCCGTCGGCGCCCCGCGTCACCTCGGAAACGCCCGTCCTTCGGGTGAACGCGGCGACCGGAAGAGCCGCGGCGAACGTACCCGCCCAAACCCAGAGGGGAAACGCTCGAGCTTTCGCGAGGGTTTCGCTGCGACGCCGTAGACCGTCCACTTCACGGAGTGTCTCCGCCGCTGCGCGAACGTCGGGCCCTGTGTCATCGAAAACGGCCGGCTGGTCGTTCATCGCTTCCCCTTCCCCTTCCCGTCCGCGCTCGGTCATCCCAATAACTTTGTAGTACAAAGTACCCTGCGTTGTCAAGAGTGGATCCCGGCGACCCGATATGCTGACTTCATGTGCCGAAGCATAAAGAGGCTCCGAACCCCGGAGGGCCCGGCGACCGAGACGGAGATCGAGGAGGCCGCGCTCCAGTTCGTGCGCAAGATCAGCGGCTTCCGCGCGCCGACGCAGCGTCATCAGGAAGCGTTCGAGGCGGCCGTCGCCGAGGTCGCCGGAACGTCCCGGCGTTTGCTCGCCGAGATCGACGCGCGGCTGAAGGCTCACTGACCCTCCGGTGACGGCCGAGCGGGTCGAGTTCCGCAACGCCCGCGGCCTCAAGCTGGTCGGAGACCTGACGCCCGGTGGGGACGCCGCGGTGGTGCTGTGTCATGGCTTCACCGGGGACCGGCACGAAGACGGACGCTTCGACATCGCCGCCCGAGCGCTAAACAAGGACGGGTTCACGGTCCTCACGTTCGATTTCGCAGGCAGCGGCGAAAGCGACGACCTTCCGATCACCGTCGCCGGCGAGGTCGAGGATCTCCGGGCGGCGCTGGCGTTCGTGCGCGACCGCGGCGCCGAGCAGGTTGCCGTGCTCGGGCTATCGCTCGGCGCGGAGGTCGCCGCGCACGTTGCCGCGGACGAACAGATCGACGCGCTCGTCTTCTGGGCGCCGGTCACCGCGCCGTCGTCGGATCGGACGGTCTGGTACTCGCGCGTGCAGCTCGAATAGCTCGAGCGGACGGGGCTCATCACCTGGGGGAAGGACGCCGGACCGCGCAGGCACGTCGTGATCGACGGCCGGCACCTCGATGAGCGGCGCTCGCTCGACCGCCGTGCTCTCCTCGGAGGGATCCGCACGCCGGTCCTGATCGTGCACGGATCGCGCGACGAGCTCGTGCCTTTCGAATGGTCGCGGACGGCGCTGCCGCTCCTGCCGGCCGGGTCGGAGCTGAGGATCGTGCGGGGAGCGGATCACGTCTTTCACAAGCAACTGCGGAGATTCATCCGTCCCACGCGACAGTGGTTCCGCGCGTGGCAATATGCCGCGAGGAGGTAGAGCGTGGCGACGCAAGAGATCCGCCTGACGAGCTTCAGCCACGGCGCCGGCTGTGCGTGCAAGCTCGGCCCGGCCGATCTCGCGAAGGTGCTCGAGCGCCTGCAGCCGAGCGGCGCGACGCCCGATCCGGCGCTCCTCGTCGGCACCGACACCGGCGACGACGCGGCGGTGTACAGGCTGGACGACAAGATCGCGCTGGTCTTCACGACCGACTTTTTCACGCCGATCGTCGACGACCCGTACGACTGGGGTCGCATCGCCGCCGCGAACGCGCTGAGCGATGTCTATGCGATGGGGGGACGGCCGTTGCTCTGTCTCAACCTCGTCTGCTGGCCGTCCGAGACGCTGCCGCTCGAGCTTCTCGCGCGCGTGCTCGACGGCGGCAGCGCCGTCGCGGCCGAGGCGGGTGCGCTCGTCGCCGGAGGCCACACGATCGACGACGCCGAGCCGAAGTACGGGATGGCGGTGATCGGGCTCGCCGACCCCGAGCGCGTCGTCACCAACGCCGCTGTCCAGCCGGGCGACATCCTCGTGCTCACCAAGCCGCTCGGGATCGGCGCGATCACCACGGGGATCAAACGCGGCCTCACGCCGCCCGAACTCGTCGAGCGGGCGGTCACGACCATGACCCGGCTGAACCGCGGAGCGTCGGAAGCGATGCTCGCAGCCGGCGTGCTCGCCGCGACCGACGTCACGGGGTTCGGCCTGCTCGGCCACCTTCACAAGATGATGCTGGCCTCGGGCGTCGCGGCCGACATCGGCGCACAGGCGGTGCCGGTTCTCGAGGGCGCCCGCGATCTGGTCGCCGCGGGAGCCGTCGCCGGCGGTACCAAGCGGAACATCGCCTTCGTCGCTCCGTGGGTCCGGTTCGACGACGCCGTCGCCGAGGAAGACCGGGTCCTTCTCGCCGACGCTCAGACTTCGGGTGGCCTCCTCATCGCGTGTCCTTCGGACCGGTTGACCGACCTGCGGTCGGGTCTGGCCGGCCGGGGTGAGTCCGGCGCCGGGATCGGTCGAGTCGTGGTCGGCACACCCGGGTCCATCCGGGTAGGGCTCTGACCGGGCGTTTCGGCGTTTGCTATCCTCACCGCTCCCGGCCCCGGACGGGCTCGATACTCGGGGAATCTTGGAGGAATGTTGGACGTTCTACGACTTCCGGAGGGTATGGCGAGCGAGATGATCGAGCATGCGCAGGCCGAGTACCCGAAAGAGGCGTGCGGGATCCTCGGAGGATCCGACGGAGAGGCCATGAAGCTGTACCGGCTGACCAACGTGGATCCCGATCCGGTCATGCGCTACAACGCCGACCCCAAAGAGCTGAAGCACGTGACCGACGACATCTACGACGAGGACTGGGACGTGGTCGGGATCTACCACTCGCACACCCACTCGCCGGCTTTCCCCTCGCCGACCGACGTCGACCGGGCGTTCTACCCGGATGCCTCCTACGTTCTGGTGTCGCTCCAGGACCGCCAACGTCCCGATCTACGCGCGTTCCGTATCATCGAAGGGAAGATCACGGAGATGAAAGTTGAACGGACCGAGGACGGACGGGGATAGCGATGGCGGTGGAGGTACGGATACCGACGATCCTCCGGAAGCACACCGGAGGCGCCAAGGCCGTCGAGGCCAAAGGCTCGACCTTGCGTGAGGTCGTGGACGAGCTCGACGCGAACCATCCCGGCATCAAGGGAGCGATCGTTACCGACGCCGGCGAGATCCACCGGTTCATCAACATCTACCTCAACGACGAGGACATCCGGTTCTCCGGCGCGCTCGAGACGCCCGTCGCAGACGGCGACGTGGTCTCGATCCTGCCCGCGGTGGCCGGCGGGCGCTGAGCCCCCAAGGCCATGCGATCCGACGACATCCTCGCGTCGATCGGCAACACGCCGCTCGTCGGCCTCCCCGCGCTCTCGCCGCGTCCCGGCGTGCGTGTGTGGGCGAAGCTCGAGGGCCAGAACCCGACCGGCTCGATGAAGGACCGCATCGCGCTTCGCATGATCGAGGATGCGGTTGGGTCCGGATCGCTCACGCCGGACCGAGTCGTGCTCGAGCCGACGTCGGGGAACACGGGGATCGCGCTGGCGATGGTGTGCAAGCGCAAGGGCTTCCGGCTGGTGTGCGTGATGCCGGCGAACGTCTCGATCGAACGGCGGCAGCTGCTCGAGATGTACGGCGTCGAGATGATCTTTTCCGAGGCGGAGAAGGGATCCAACGGTGCGATCGCTTTGGCGGCCGAGATGGCGTCGTCGGACTCCAAGTACTTCATGCCGTACCAGTACGGCAATCCGGCCAACCCCGAGGCTCACTACCACGGCACGGCGGAGGAGATCATCCGCGATCTGCCGGAGGTGGATGCGTTCGTCGCCGGCCTCGGCACGGGCGGCACCCTGATGGGATGTGGACGCCGCATCAAGGAGCACAATCCCGCCGCGAAGGTGATCGCTGCCGAACCGGAATACGGCGAGCTGGTCTACGGCCTGCGCAACCTCGATGAAGGTTTCATCCCGCCGATCGTCGATCTGTCCGTGCTCGACAACAAGATCAAGGTATCGACGCGGCAGGCGCTGGCGACGACGCGCGAGCTCCTCGAGAAGGAGGCCATCTTCGCGGGGATCTCCTCGGGCGCGGCGCTGTCGGTCGCGCTGCGATTCGCGAAGGGTGCCGACGTGCGTAATGTCGTGGTCCTGCTGCCGGACGGCGGATGGAAGTACCTCTCGACCGGCGCGTACTCGGGCGACTTCGAGGAGGCGGCCGCGCGGCTCGAGGGGATCGTGTGGGCGTGAGTCGAGCCGTCCCGGAGCTTCGCCGGGCGTCGGTTACACTTCGCTGACCATGGATCCCCGCCCGATAGGCGTATTCGACTCCGGCGTCGGCGGTCTGACCGTCGTGCGCGCGATCATCGACCTCATGCCCCGGGAGCAGGTCGTCTACTTCGGCGACACGGCGCGCGGGCCGTACGGGCCTCGCGAGCGCGACGAGGTCCGCACGTTCGCGTCCGAGATCTCCGACTACCTCGTCGCACAAGATGTGAAGCTGCTCGTAGTGGCTTGCAATTCCGCATCGAGCGCGGGACTCGATCATGTGCACGCCGAACACCCCGATCGTCCCGTCATCGAGGTCATCGACCCGGCCGTGCGCGCGGCGGTGAAAGTCACACGCAACCGCCGGGTCGGCGTGATCGGCACCGCCTTGACGATCGCGTCGGGCGCCTACGAACGAGCCTTGGCCACGACGCACGAGAACGTGACTCTGCTGGGACGGGCGTGCCCGCGGTTCGTCGAATTCGTGGAACGGGGAGAGACCGCTGGGCCGGAGATCATCGGTCTGGCGCGCGGATATCTCGAGCCACTCGTCGCAGAGGACATCGACACGCTGATCCTCGGGTGCACCCACTACCCGCTGCTCACCGGCGTGTTGCACTACGTGATGGGACACGACGTCGCGCTCATCTCGAGCGCCGAGGAGACGGCCAAGGACGTCTTCGCCGAGCTCGCGGCGCGCGACGGGTTCCGTTCGGGACCCGAGCCGCGGCATCGCTTCGTTTCAAGCGGCGACCCGGCGACGTTCCAGGTGCTCGGCGCACGGTTCCTCGGCCCAGAGATCGGCGCGGTCGAGGAACGCTCGCTCGGCCCCTCGGACGACGTGCGGCGGGCGGTCTAGTGGAGCTGATCGTTCTCGGCGCGAACGGCACCTACCCGCGGGCGGGCGGCGCGTGCTCCGGCTATCTGGTGCGTCACGAGGGATTCACCCTGTGGATGGACACCGGCCACGGCACACTGGCGCACCTGCAAGAGCACGTCGCCGTCACCGACGTGGACGCGGTCTACATCTCGCACGCGCACCCCGACCACTTCGTGGACATCTACCCGTTCTTCTACTCCATGTTCTGGCGGGACAACCGCAAACCGAGCGTCCCCATGTACGGGCCGCGGATGGCGCACGAGCGGCTGAGCCGCTTGCTGACGCCTCGCGACGGCCAAGACGACTTCAACACGATGCTGCCCTGGAACGAATTCGTCGCGGGGCAGGTCTTGGAGGTCGGGCCGCTGCGGCTCACGGGCTTCGACAGCGCGCACTCGTGCACCAACGTTTGCTTGCGGATCGAGGCGGACGGCAAGACGCTTACCTACACCGGAGACACCGGCCCCCATCCCGACCTCGCGAAGGCGGCCACCGGCGCGGATCTGTTCCTGTGCGAGGCGTCTTGGCTCGAGGCGGAGCGATCGATCCCCGAACCCATCCACCTCCGCGCCCGGGAGGCGGGCGAGATCGCGGCGAGCGCCGACGCGAAGCATCTGGTGCTCACCCACGTCTGGCCACATAACGACATGGATCAGGTACTCGAGCAGGCCGCTGGCGCCTTCGATGGCCCGCTCGAGATCGCCGACGGAAACATGCGCTGGGTGCTGTAGATGCGCAAAGACGGCCGGTCACCCGACGAGCTGCGCCCGATCCGCATCACGCGCAACTTCCAGGAGTTCGCCGAAGGCTCGTGCTTGATCGAGCTCGGACAGACGCGCGTGCTGTGCGCCGCTTCGTTCGAGGAGAAGGTCCCGAACTTCTTGCGTGGCAGCGGACGCGGATGGGTAACGGCCGAGTACTCGATGCTCCCGCGATCCACTTCTACGCGGACGTCGCGTGAGGTCTCCACCGGCCGTCCTTCCGGTCGCACGCAAGAGATCCAACGCCTGATCGGCCGTTCGCTCCGCGCCGTCACGCTACTCGGGGGCTTCGGCGAGGCGACGGTAACCGTCGACTGCGACGTGTTGATGGCCGACGGCGGCACGCGGACGGCGTCGATCACCGGCGCGTACATCGCCCTGTACGACGCGTTCCGCAAGATGCGCGATGCCGGGCGCCTCGAAAGCATCCCGCTGATAGAGGAAGTCGCCGCGGTAAGTGTGGGGATAGTGGGCGGCGAAGCCTTGCTCGACCTCCCCTACGAAGAGGACTCGACTGCAGGTGTCGACTTCAACGTGGTCATGACCGCCGGCGGACGCTTCGTCGAGCTGCAGGGAACCGCGGAAGGCGAGGCGTTCGACCGCGGGCAGCTCGACGGCCTGCTCGATCTCGCGTCCGGTGGGATCGAAAAGCTGGTAGTAGCGCAGCGCGAGGCGCTCGGAATCTCGTGAAACCGGCCGTCGTGCTGGCCAGTCGCAACCCCGGCAAGCTCCGAGAGATCCGCACCATCCTCGCCGAGGCGGGCGTGCCGTTAGCGGTTGTATCCGCCGACGACTTCCCCGGCTGGGAAGCCCCCGACGAGACCGAGCCCGACTACGCGGGCAACGCGCTGCTTAAGGCTCGGTCGCTGGCCGCGCTCGCGGGCGTCGCGACGCTGGCGGACGACTCCGGGATCGAGGTCGACGCGCTCGACGGTGGCCCGGGACCTCGATCGGCCCGGTTCGCCGGCGAAGCCGCGACCGACGAGGAGAATCTGAAGAAGCTCATCGAGATCGTGCGGGGCGTGCCACCCGAGCAACGAACGGCTCGATACCGGTGCGTCGCCGTGCTCGTGACACCCGACGGCAGCGAATCGCTCGCAGAAGGGACGGTTGAAGGGACGTTGATCACCGAGCCCCAGGGGAGCGGCGGCTTCGGGTACGACCCGATCTTCGTGCCAGAGGGTGACACCCGCACGATGGCCGAGCTGTCGGCGGAGGAGAAGGACCGCATCAGCCACCGCGGAAAAGCGTTCCGGGGCCTCGTCGAAGCGCTTCGCCGGCAGCCGGATTGATCGTGCGAGAGGGGAGACTTGAACTCCGCTACGGGCCGTCTCCGTTATCAGCGCGATCGACCAAACCGCAGGTGGCAGGCGTCCGTCCTGTTCATGACAGACGTCCCGGTCCTGTCCGTCCACGGTAGTCTGTGACCACATCGTGACCAAGACGCCGGAAACGGCAGGTGCGTCCGTGCACGTCTTTCTCAGCCACGCATCCGAAGACAGGGATCACGCCGAGGAGACCGCGAGGCGGCTGGGAGGGCTCGGCTGCGATGTCTTCGTGGCCTCGAAGAGCCTCCAGGGAGGCGATAAGTGGAGCGAAGAGATCATCGCCGCCCTCAAGCGTCAGCCCGGGGAAGTTGTAGTGCTCGTATCGCCGCGCTCGCTGGACAGCAAGTGGGTCTTCGCCGAAGCGCTCGTCGCCCGGGTCCTCGATAAACGACTCGTCCCGATCCTGCTCGATGGCGTTTAGGCCAACGACCTTCCCGATCCAATCTCTCGACACCAGGCGGCGACGATCGAGGAATATTGCGATCAACTCGCCAGTCGAATGACGCATGCCGAGAGCGCCGTCCCGCACGATATCTCCGTTGGGGACTGGGTGGAGATCACGAGACGTCCGTCGACCAGCGATCGCCTATCCCAGGAACTTGGTTGGGCTCCTTCTATGACCGAGCACATGGGTGCAGTGACGCGTGTCACGGGGATCGGTCCGAGTGGAGGCCTCCTCGTAGGCGCTGATGGCGGCCGACACGTGTGGTCTCCGGAGTGGTTGAGGAAGACGGACCCTCCGCCCCTTCCACCACTCAGCGAGCTACTTGTCAATCCTTAACGTGCAAGGGCGCAGGCAGAACAAACAAGCCAATCATGCCATGGCTGTTCTGGATGTTCTACATCTCGCGGGACGCTCTGAAACGGCGAGCCATCGACGACCTGTGGAAGGAGAAGGCGGCGACTTCTCCCAAGTCGCTCGCGACGACGCTGCTCGCCGATCCGGTCGTTACGGCGATCCGGAAGGAGCTTTCGTCATCAGACTCGTTTCCAATGCCCGCAGTTCCTGGACACGAAGCCCGCATCTGATGAGAGTTTTCTCTAACCAAGACGTCTTGAGTCGGGCTCGGAGCCTTCCCGAGTGTGTTTATGGCTCGTGGCTTCGAGCTCCGTAGTCGCAGAAGGCAGTTGCTCACCTGTGTCGACAACGCCGAAGCCGCAGCATCAAATCAAGCAGTCGACTGGAGATTGGCACGGCGCGAAAAGGACCCAATCGGCTCCGATAGGATTCGGTCGCGATAGCCACCTGGCGGATGTTTCTTTTCCTTCCAGAGGAGATGCTTCTCCCGCAGTTGCGGAAGTGCCGGCGACCGGGAGACCCTGAGCAGCCTCGACTCGATGGCGCCGGACCGGGCCCGAGAAGCCCGGTCGCATGGTGGCCGTAAGCCGCGACGGCCGATTACCCTCGACGATTCAAGCCCAACGGGAGGGAGAGCCACTGCTCGATCCAATGGGTCACCGAAGCACGCCTCGGGACCGAAGGCGGTCATGACGAGCCGCATCGTGCCGCTTCCGATCCGGCGGGAGACCGGATCGCCGGAGGATCTCCCGCGACATCTGACCAGCTTCATCGGCCGCACGACCGAGCTTGCAGTCATCACGGATCTGATCGCGGCGGGTCCGCTCACGACACTTACGGGCCCGGGCGGCTGCGGAAAGACGCGGCTCGCGCTAAGGACGGCCGAAACGGTAGCTGACCATTTCGCGAACGGCATCGTATGGACCGATCTCTCGGCCGTCGGCGGAGGCGACGCGCTCCCGGGCGCTCTTGCGACGGTTGCAGGACTGCGCGAATCACCACCCCTTACCATCACCGACATCCTCGTGGGGCATTTCGAGCGCCTCAAGACTCTGATCGTGCTCGACAACTGCGAGCACATCATCGATGCGTGCGCAGCTCTAGCCGACGAACTGTTGCGCCGCTGCCCGGCGCTGAAGATCCTCGCGACGTCGAGAGAGCCACTCGGGATCGACGGCGAGACCGTGTACCTCGTTCCTCCTCTGCCGACCGCTCCCGAAATGGAGGACGAACGGGCGACGACCGTCGAGGAGTACGACGGGCCTCTCCTGTTCGTCGAACGAGCGAAGCGCGCGCGATCAAACTTCGAGCTCACCGACGCGAACGCGCGGGCCGTCGCGATCATCTGCCGGCGTCTGGACGGCATGCCGCTCGCGATCGAACTCGCAGCGGCGCGGGTGCGCACGATGGGGATCGAGCAGATCGCGGAAGGACTCGACGACCGCTTCGCGCTGCTCACGAGGGGATCGCGCGCGGCCACGCCTCGACATCGCACGCTGCAGGCCTCCCTTGACTGGAGTCATACGCTCCTGGACGGCAACGAGCGAGCGCTCTTTCGGCGGTTGGCGGTGTTCGCCGGCGGGTTCTCCCTCGACGGTGTTGCAGCCGTTTGCGAGGGTGACCCCATCTCTTCCAGGGACATCCTTCCCCTGCTCACCCAGCTCGTAGACAAATCGCTCGTGACGATGAACGACGCGAACGGACGGACGAGATATCGGCTCCTCGAGACATTGCGGGAATACGCGCGCGAAAAGCTCGACGAGCATCCCGCTGACGCGGTGCGAGTCAGTGATCACCACCTCCAGCATTTCCTGCACGAGGGCCAGCAGGCGGAGGGTGGATTGGCCAGCCCCGACGTGCTCGAGTGGATCGAACGTCTCGACGTCGATCGCGAAAACTTCCATGCGGCGCTGGTATGGGGCGCCCGAGCGGAGCGCTTCGAATTGACCGCTCGCCTGGCTGCGGCGCTGGTGCGCTATTGGCAGCACCGCGGACGCTTCGACGAAGGGCGAGCCCATCTCGAGGCCGTGCTTGCGACGCAAGTGCTTCCCACTCCGCTCCGCGCAAAGATCGCCACAGGGGCGGCCCGTTTAGCGCTGCGGCAATGGGACATGGCCGCGGGCGAGGTCCTGGCACGCGAAGCCCTCACGCTCGCACGCGAGGACGATGATCACGCGCTGGCGGCGCACGCGCTTGTGGTCCTCGGCTGGGCAGCTTCCTTCACCGGTCGACGCGACGAGGCGAGAGATCTCTTCGGCGACGGCCACGAATACGCTGAGCGGAGTGGCGATCCGGCGGCCATCGCTCGCGCGTTGTGCGGTTTCGCGCAAGTGCCCTTCTCGACGGGAGAATGGAGCTTGAGCCGCCCCTTCTTCGAGCGGTCGCTCGTCGAAGCCCGAGCATCGGGGCAACTGGACCTCGTCCTGGAGGACCTTCATTATCTGTTCCTCGTTAACTGGATGGCAGGACGTGACTCTGAGGCCGAGGCGTGCGCCACGGAAGGACTGGACCTCGCGGTGCGCCTCAGCGACCCCGAATTCCGTTCGCAGTTCCTGAGTTTCCTCGCGGGCTTGCGTCTGCGGTCCGGCGACGTCGACGTGGCCAGAGCGTTGCTCGACGAAGCCTGGACCTGGGCTGAGCGGTCCGGCAGCATGTTTCCACGGAGCTTCCACCAGTCATTCCTCGCGCTTCTGGCACGCGCCGAAGGTGATCTCGAAGCGATGATCGAACGCGGCCGGCAGGTCGCGGAAATCGCTCTCGCACTTGGGGTCTACGTGCCGGCGACCGTCTTGTTCGCGTACGCAGCAGAGGCGTCGTGTTTGCTCGGGAAGACCGACGAGGCAGCACGGTATGCGGCCTCGGCTGCCGAAGCGCGCGATCGTGCAACCGGTCCTCTCGCGGCAGCACCGTGGGCGGCCGCTGTCGTGTCGTTCACCAACGGCGAACTCGCCGACGCGATCGACCGATGTCACGACGCGCTTGCGTTCGCGGTTTCGTCCGACTCACGGTGGTTCGCGGTCGAGGCGCTCGAACTCCTGGGCTGTAGCGTCGTGGGAGACGGCGATCCAGTTGAGGGGACGCGGCTCCTTGCCGCGGCGGACACCGCATTGGCCCACCTCGGCTGGCGCAGGTCTCCTACGCTCCTCGCTCGATACGAGGCAGCGATGAGCACCGCTCGGACGGCGCTGGGTGACACCCTTGACGGCGTCATCGCCGAGGGCAGGCGGATGAATCTCGACGAAGCCGTCGCCTACGCGCGACGGGGCCGCGGGGAACGCCGGCGTCCATCCAGCGGCTGGGAAAGCCTCACGCCCGTCGAGCTCGATGTCGCTCGGCTCGTCGCTCAAGGCATGACCAACCCACAGATCGCGGAACGGATGTTCGTTTCTCGAGCGACAGTGAAAGCACACCTCGGGCACATCTTCCCCAAGCTCGGCGTCGCGACGAGGGCCGAATTGGCAGCCGAGGTCGCCCGCCGGGACGTCTAAGAGGCGGATGGAGACGAACCCGACGAAATAGCCACCTGGCCGATTCTCTCGCCTGCCCAACCCGGAACACTCTTCCCCGGGAGACACGACATCCGTGTCAGAGGAGCGTCCGGGGAGGCGATTGGCATGCGTAAGTGGAGCAGGGCGATCACGACAATGGCCAGCGCGGTTCTGATGTTGTCGGCCTCGACGGCGCTAGCCCACCCGATCCATCTGCCGAACCTGGAGAGCGTCCAGATAGTCGTGGACGGCGTCGACAATCCGCGGAGTCTCGCGTTCGATGGCAACGGGGATCTCTACATCGCAGCCGCGGGTGCCGGTGGAACGGACGCATGCACGACCAACGACCAAGGGCTTTTCTGCAGCGGTCTGACCGGCGCCGTGCTCAAGGTCGCCGCAGCGGATATCCGGGAAGCGTCTCTCACCCCTGCGATCCCGATGCCGGTCGTGAGCGGGCTGATTTCGATGGCGTATCCCGGTGGCTCTATCGCGCACGGCCTCCACGGGATCGCGGCGAAAGATGGACAGACCTTCGTCGTGTTCATCGGTCCCGAACTGATCGGCACGGCGGGCTCAGAGACGTGCTGTCAGGCGAGTGTTCAGGGTGAACTTCGCGAGGCCGCGCTCGCGCAGCTCGGAAACCTGATGACCGTGAGCAACGGCACGCTGGTCAAGATCGCGGACGTCGACCATTTCGAGTACACCGAGAACCCCGTCAGCAATCCGGAGTCCAATCCTTACGCGGTAGCCATCGACCATGACGGGAGTTTCGTCATCGCCGACGCGGCCGGAAACACCATCGTGCGCGCTCAGCCAGACGGTTCGGTAAGTCTCGTAGCAGCGCTGGACGACATCATCTCAGGGCCAGAGGGACAGAGCATCCAGACCGTTCCGACCGGAATCGCGATCGGTCCGGATGGCAACTACTACGTCAGTCTTCTCGCTGGGTTCCATCCTGGGTTCGCGCGAATCGTGCGGATCACTCCGCAAGGTGTGGTGAAGACTCTTGCCGACGGACTCTCGATGCTGACGAGCATCGCGATGGCGCCGGGCGGCACGCTCTATGCCACCGAATACTCAAATGGGGACCTGGTGCGAGTGCGGCCCGACCCCGAGACGCCGGGCGCGTATCTGCCGGCAGAGGTGATCCTTCGAGGCCAGTTCGTCACGCCGACCGCCGTGACGGTCGGTCCCGACGGCTGGGTGTACGTGTCCGACGCCGGAACCTTTCCAGGATCCTATCCCGTCATCAACGGCAAGATCGTGCGGTTCAAAGGTTGATGTCGCGCGGAGAGGTCTTTACTCACCGCTCCCTCAGGTTGATGGTGCGAGAGGGGAGACTTGAACTCCCACGGGTTGCCCCACAGGATCCTAAATCCTGCGCGTCTGCCATTCCGCCACTCTCGCGTGCGCTTCCAGGCTAGCGCCGGGTGCATGCGTGATGCCCGAGCGATGTCGCTCGGGCATCGTCGTGGGCCGCCAGGGACTCGAACCCCGAACCTTAGGCTTAAGAGGCCTCTGCTCTAGCCAGTTGAGCTAGCGGCCCAGACAACCAGCAGCCTGGATGATAGTAAGCAGAGGGTGACCGAGGGGAATTGAACCCCCGACCTCCGGGACCACAACCCGGCGCTCTAACCAACTGAGCTACGGCCACCA
>JBBDRM010000054.1:3048-7253 GCA_040905475.1 Actinomycetota bacterium | reverse complement strand
CACGTTGTCGAAGATCGACTTCGGGAATGGATTGGGCTTCTGGAACACCATGCCGATTCGCCGACGCACTTGAACCGGATCCACTGCAGGACCGTAGAGATCCTGTCCGTGATAGAGCACCTTTCCCCCCACGCGGGCTGATGGGATCAGGTCGTTCATCCTGTTGAACGTGCGGATCAGCGTGCTCTTGCCGCAGCCGGACGGCCCGATGATGGCGGTGATCTGATTGGCCGGGACGTCCATGGTCACCCCACGCACCGCATCCATGCCGTCGTAGGCAACCGAAACCTGTTCCAGCCGGAAGACAACCTCCCGGCCCTCGGGGACGTTCTGCTCGGCCTGACTGCCGACCTCGATATGCACGCCGAAGATACTGCCAGGTTCGGCGTCTTCCTTCATCGTTGCCTCGGTTGTGGCCACCCCTACGGTCTCCTTCCTCCCCTCGGCTTCGGTCCGTCTCATCCCGCACGCCTGTGCCCGATGGGGATGCGGTACTGAGTGAGGCTCGCGCAGCAAGTGCTCGGCTCACCCACCACTCCCCCTCGAAGCATGACCCTGATCAGTAACGTCGCTTTTGGAACCGGTTGCGAACCAGGATCGCGGTGGTGTTCAGCGCGAGGAGCACGACCAGGAGCAGGATGATCCCAGCAGCAGCGACAACGTGGAACTCGGCCTTGGCGTCGGACGCGTACTTGAAGATCAGCAGAGGAAGGACTGTGTAGCCGCTGTCGAGTCCCGTCGGATTGAAGGTGACGAAGGTGAGGGCTCCCAAGAGCAGCAACGGAGCCGACTCGCCCAGGGCTCGTGAGACGGAAAGGATGCTCCCGGTCGCGATCCCCGGGACGGCGGCCGGCAAGACCTGCCGCCAGATCGTCTGCCATTGCGTGGCGCCGAGTGCGAGCGAGCCGTCTCGAAGGGTCGGTGGGACGGCCCGGATCGCTTCACGAGAAGCGATGATGACCATCGGCAGGACCAAGATCGTGAGCACCATGGCCCCGGTGCCTACGGTGAAGCCCCAGGACAGTGGCCCCCGCGCGATGAAAGCCAGCCCGAGGATGCCGAAGACCACCGACGGCACCCCCGCGAGATTCTGGATGTTGAGCTCGATCAAACGGACGTACCACTTGTTGCGGGGAGCGAACTCCTCGAGGTAGACGGCGGTACCGACCCCAAGGGGCAGTGACAACGCGGCGGTGATTCCCACGCACCATAACGACCCGAAGATGGCCGACTGAAGGCCGGCTCGAGTTGGGCGGGCGGACGGCATATTCCGCACCAGATCAGCGTTCAGCCGAGGCCGTCCGGTCAAGAATGCGTCGATCAGAAGCGTGAACAGCGTCGCGAGTGCGACGCCTACGCTGAGGATGATGAGCACCCGGAAGACACCGTCGCGCAAACGACGGCCGGAGCCTATCCCGGCTTGGAGCGATCGGGACCCTTCATCGGCCGTGATGTCGACGGTGGTCATTCGTATGCCTGCCTGAATCGACGTACGATCCGCACGCTCATCATGTTGAGCAGGAAAGTGATCACGAATAGCAACAGTCCCACAGCGAAGATGGTCTTGTACCCCGTCGATCCGGTGGGTAGATCCCCGATCCCAGCAAAGCCGATGAACGATGCCATCGACTGGACGCCTTGCCCCGGGTCTGCCGTGAACCTGGGGTTGCTGCCAGAGGCCATGAGCACGATCGTCGTCTCTCCTATCGCACGCGAAAGCGCCAGGACGACGGCCGCTACGATCCCCGAAAGAGCGGCAGGGAATATGACCCTGGTGCTGACCTCGCGTCTGGTGGCGCCGAGCGCAAACGCGCCGTCTCGGAGTGAGGTCGGAACCGCCGTCATGGCGTCCTCGGCTAACGACGCCATGACGGGCAGGATCGCGATGCCGACCACGAGCCCGGCGGAGAGCGCCGAAAAGGTCCCGACGCTTCCGAAGGGCCAGAACCGCTGAACGATCTCAGGGGTGACGAAATAGAGGGCGAAGAAGCCCAAGACGACGGTCGGTATCCCGGCCAGGATCTCAAGGACCGGTTTGACTATTCCGCGTACTCGGGGCGAGGCGTACTGGCTGAGATAGATGGCCGCTCCGAGACCGAATGGAACGGCCACGAGCACGGCGATCACCATGATGAGAAGCGTGCCGGTTATCAAGGGCCACACGCCGAACCGCGCGGGGACGAAAAGCGGTGCCCACGTGGTTCCGCTGAAGAACTCACCGATCGGGATCTCGCGAAAGAACTCGATGGCCGGCCGAAGCAGGGACAGCGCGATGGCGATTGTCACCAGAACCGAAACCAGCGCCACCGAGGACAGGGACCATCGAACGACCCGCTCGATCCTCCGCCTCCGACGGAGGTGGGCGGAGGGAAGCAACGGGTTGGAGATCATCAAACCGCTGAGATCCTATCCAGATCCGCTCGCGCCTTCGTGACCTGCTCGGCCGTGAGGGGGACGAATAGGGCCTCCTCTGTTATGGCCTCCTGGTTGTCGAAGTAGTACTTGGCGAATGCCTTGACCTCGGGGCGTTTGGCGGCATCTGCCTTCGTGTAGATGAACAGGGCGCGGCCAAGGGGCTTGTACGTCCCGTTCTGCACGGTCTCGGTGTTCGCCGCGACGCAGCCGTCTCCGCCGTCGATCTCGACGCCTTTGATCTTGCCTGGATTCTCGAGGAGATACGACAGGCCGAAGTAGCCCATGGCACCCTTGTCTCCGCCCACACCGGTCACCGTGACGTTGTCGTCCTCGGTGGGGTTGTAGTCGGTTCGTGTCGCGCCTTCTTCACCGTTGATCGCATCCGTGAAGTAATCGAATGTCCCAGAATCCGACCCGGCCCCGTAGAGAGTCAACTTCTGATCGGGGAAGGACGGATCGATCTGGTTCCAGTTGTTGACTTTGCTTCCCGGCTCCCAGACTTTATTGAGCTGCTCCACGGTGAGGCACTTCGCCCAGGTGTTCTCTGGGTGAACCACCACGGAAAGGCCGTCGTTGGCGACGATCAGCTCCAGCGGCTCGATCGCTTTCGCCTTGCAGAGCGCCACTTCGTCGTCCTTGATCGCTCGGGACGCCATCGAGAAGTCCGTCTCTCCGTTGCAGAACTTCTCAAAGCCGCCGCCGGTGCCGGAGGTGCCAACCGGTACCTGCACACCAGGATTCGCTGTCTCGAAGTCCTCGGCCGCAAGCGCGATGAGCGGTGTGACGGTACTGGAACCATCGATTCGGATCTGGCCGGTGAGGCCGCTCCCACCAGGGGCATCATCTCCACCGCAGGCGGCCGCCACCACAGCGAGGGCAAAGAGCGCCCCTACGAGCTTCCACGACTGACTTCTGTGCCTCATCCTGTCTCCCCCCTATTCCTTCGCTTCGCCGGAAGGGCCGTCCGGGCCGCGGAGCGGGCCGCCGGGGACAGGCCGGCGGCCCCGAGCGGGTCCGCGGGTGTGGGGATCTGTCCGACGGAGTGGTCGTCCATCCGAGGAGAACATAAAGGGCGCTCATGAACGGTCTTCATGGCGAAGGTGAACGAGAGATGAACGTTGTGGGAAGTTCGCTTGCCATTGTGCGATCCGACGGGTGGCGGGGTGCGCTCTGAGAGTTAACCCAACCCTCACTCGATCGACGACATCGGTTCCATCCCGTACAAGGAAATGGGACGGTTCTCGCACGAGGCGCTCGTCGTGGACCCCGGAACGGGCTTCGTCTACGAGACCGAGGACAACGGCCCTTCAGGCTTCTATCGCTTCATACCGAGGCGTCGCGGCGACCTCGCACTCGGCGGGAAGCTCCAGATGCTCAAGGCGAAAGGTGCACCGAACTACGACACGAGTACCGGCCAGACGGTCGGTGAGGCCCTTCCGACCGAGTGGGTTGCCATGCTGTCGTTCCCGGACAACATCACGTTCAGGCCGCGAGGTGGTCTGCTCCTGCGAGGACTCGCCGAACGACGAGCAGTTCTTGCGAGGCCTGACCGTCGACGGCGAGATCTTCGACTTCGCATCGAACCTTCTCGACAGCAAAGGAGTGGGCCGGCGCGTGTTTCAGCCCGGACGGGCGCTACCTGTTCGTGAACAACCAGGGCGAGACGCGAACGGTCGCGAACCCGGTTCTCGCCCGCACGTACGCGATCTGGGGCCCCTGGCAGAACGGCGCGCTGTAAGGCACCCGCGCCTGAGGAGCGGGGGGGGGGGGGGGGGGGGGGGGGGGGGGGG
>JBBDRM010000054.1:0-3038 GCA_040905475.1 Actinomycetota bacterium | reverse complement strand
CCCCCCCCCCCCGACGCGGTCTTCTGGTCGAGGCGGTCCAGGAGATCGGCCACGCGCAGTCCGATCTCGTCGATCAGCTGGGCGAGATCGGACGCGGACATCAGCTTCGGGTCGGGAAGCCCCCAGTCCTCGGTGGGCTTCCCGGTGACGGGGCACTCGTCGCCGCACCCCATGGTGACCACGACGTCCGCCCAATCTGCGTCCTCGGTGGTGAGCCGGTGCGGGATCTTCCTGCTGACATCGAATCCTCGGTCGGCGAGCGCGGCCGCGACGTGTGGATGGACCTCGTCGGCCGGCCGGGTCCCCGCCGATCGAGCCTCCCCCGCACCGCCGCCGAGCGCATCGAAAAGCGCTTCGGCGATCTGGCTGCGTCCCGCGTTCTGGATGCAGACGAAAAGCACGCGATGGTTGTTCACGACGCCCGTATGGTACGCACCTCAGCGCTGCGGCGGAGGACCGTCTTCGCCCGGCCGGGGGGCGGCCAGCATCAAAACCCTTTCGACGACTACGTCGTCCAAACCCTGAGCCGCGCCGGGCTCACGGTCCGCGATCTGCGAAAGGTGGTGGAGAAGGATCTCCGCGGCCACTCGGTTGGTTGCGACCGGGATCGGCTCGAGGTCGCACACCTTCAGCGTGGTCATCAACGCCGGCTCGGACGGGAGGGCGGCCAGCGGGTCGTGGAAGAAGATCACGGCGTCGACGCGACCCTCGACGATCGCCGCTGCGATCTGAAGGTCCCCACCGAGCGTATCCGGCGCCGTGACCTCCAGGTCGAGCCCGGGGTCATCGACTGCGGCCGCGGTGTCTTCAGGAGCCAGGAAACGAAAAGCGTGCGTGAAGCCCGCGTGAGCGCGCATGAACCGGGCAAGCTCATCCTTCTTCGCGTCGTGTGCGATGAGCGCAACCGTGATCACCGGCCGTTGGGCCGACGGATGAAAGGGAGTCCGCCTCCCGATCTGCCGCACGATGCCCACGCCGCCGACCCTAGCCTAGGCAGGTGGCACCGATCCGAGGCCCAGGTGACGGGCAGGTGAACTCTCCGGGAACGGATCCGCGCGCTGACCTACACTGCGTTGGAGTGAACGCGACGAGCCGCCCGGAGCTTGGATGCTGATCGCCGTTCTGCTCGCGATCGCCGCCTCGGTCGGGTTCGTGGCCGCATTGCTCGCTCGGAGGCGCCTCGCCGGCCGTCTCGTTGCGGAACGGAGCGGCGCCGCGGTGAAGGCCGCCGAGTTCTCGGCTCGGTTGGGGGATGCGGAAGCCGACCGGCGAACCCGCGACCTCGTGCTCGCTGCGCTGGACGAGGGCGTTGTCCTGCTGGACGAACGGGGAGGCATCCGGTACGCGAATCCCGCCGCCTTCACGCTCCTGGGCCGGATGGCCGCCGACTTCCCCCTTGCCGCCCCGGGGGCGGCGCAAGAACCGTTCATCCCTCCGGTGCTCCGACGTCTCGTGGCCCAAGCGTTCGAGGTGGGATCGGCGCGCGAACAAGAGATCGAGATCGGCCAGCGCGCGCGAACGGTTCTTGTGTCGGCGTTCCCCGCAGGCGGCGAGGGGCTGGTCCTGCTGGTTCTCCGCGACGTCACGGAGGCACGCCGGGTGGACGCGATCCGCCGCTATTTCGTCGCCGCCGCATCCCATGAGTTGAAGACCCCCGTCGCCTCGATCCAGGCGGCGGCCGAGACCTTAGGGCACGCGCTCGAGGAGGATCCGGAGGCCGCGCGTCGCTTCGCGGGTCTCCTGCTGAGCGACTCGGAGCGGCTTTCCCGCATCGTCATGGATCTCCTCGACCTCTCGCGGCTCGAGAGCGAGCGCCCCGTACGTGAGGCCGTCCGCCTGGACCTGCTCGCGCACGAAGAGGTGGACCGCGTCGGAGAGCGGACGCGTGGCGCCGGCCTCATCGTCGAGCTGGCCGCTGAACCGGTGACGGTGAGAGGATCGCGCAAGGACCTCGCGCTGGTCTTCAGCAATCTGCTCGACAATGCCGTTCGCTATACCCGGGAAGGCGGCACGATCCGCGTTCAGGTTTCGGGGGCGCACGGCGAAGCGCGCGTCGTGGTGTCCGACACCGGGATCGGCATCCCGTCGCGCGAGCTCCCACGGATCTTCGAACGCTTCTACCGCGTTGATCGGGCTCGTTCACGAGAAACCGGCGGCACCGGTCTCGGCCTCGCGATCGTCAAGCACATCGCGGAGCAGCACGACGGTCACGTGGAGGCGAAAAGCGAGCTCGGCAAGGGATCCACGTTCGAGGTGACTATGCCGTCTTCGGCTCCGATACCGTGACGTAGTTCCCCGATGTTCACCCGGCGTTCGCCGCCGCGGGCGACGGTGCGATCGCCCGGACGGTCGACACCGTGCGCGACTTCCTCGCCGGAGCCAAACGATCCTGATCCGTGTTTCACCACTCTGCGTGAGCATCTTCGACCGGCGGCTCACGTGAAACTGCAGGTCGGGCTTGCTCTACAAAAAGTAGGTCTAAAGTCACGCTACGTAGGGTCCGAGTCCCCCATGCATGCAGGACGCCGGATGCACTTGCTTAGGACGTTCGACATCCGTATCGTTCCGCGCGGTGTCTGGGGGGAAGACCCGTTTGCGGGTCCTCGCAGCCCTCGTCGGCGCTCTCGTCTTCACCGCATCTTCCCCCTTCCCTAAGGCGAACGCGCTCACGTCCGACGAGGGCTCATTGCTGTCCTACACGAACGCGTCGCGGGCGCAGTACGGGAAGGCGAAGCTCACGCTCTCGAGCGATCTTGTCTCCGTGGCGCGCAAACACAGCGCAGAGATGGCGGCCAAAGGCGCCATCTACCACAACTCAAGCATCGGCAGCGACGTAGACGATTGGAAGAAGATCGGCGAGAACGTCGGCCGCGGCCCTTCGGCGAAATCCGTGCATCAAGCGTTCATGGGGTCGAGCTCGCATCGCACCCACATCCTCGAAGGCGCGTACAACCGGATCGGCGTCGGTACCGTGTGGAAAGGCAGCACGCTCTACGTGACCGTGATCTTCGTCGATCCGGTCGGCGGCACAACCCTGG
>JBBDRM010000053.1:25190-40073 GCA_040905475.1 Actinomycetota bacterium | reverse complement strand
CGTGCAGGGAGGCTCTCCCTATGTAAACAACCTCGGTGGGAACTACACCTAGCGGGCGCCGGCCGGCTCCGGCTCCGGCTCGAGATACTCGAGCTCTTCCTCGATCGCTACCTTCGGCAGGATGCGGTCGAGCCACTTCGGCAGCCACCAGTTCCAGTCGCCCATCAACCGCATCGTGGCCGGAACGAGGACGACCCGGATGAGCGTTGCGTCGAGGAACACGGCAGTCGCCAAGCCGAAGCCCATGGCCTTGATCGGTGCCAGCGACGCGAACGCGAATGCGCCGAAGACCGTGACCATGACGAGCGCTGCGCTCGTGATGATCCGCGCGGTGTGCTCGAGGCCCCAGCCGACCGCCTCGGTGTTGTCGTGCGTCCGGAGGTATTCCTCGCGGATGCGCGCGAGCATGAACACCTCGTAGTCCATCGACAGGCCGAACAGGATGCAGAAGAGGAACAGCGGCAGGAACGAGTCGATGTTGCCGGTGGACTCGAACCCGAGCAGCCCCTCGAAATGCCCTTGCTGAAAGATGAACACGATCACGCCGTACGTAGCGAGCACGGACGCGGTGTTCATCAAGATGGCCTTCAGCGGGAGCAAGATGCTGCGGAAGAACAGCATCAGCACCAGGAACGAGAGCAACATCACCAACCCGACGACCGGGATCAACTTGTTCTGCATCTCGTTGTTGATGTCGGTGTTGAGCGCGCCGTCGCCGCCGACCGCGGCCTTCACGCCTGCAGGAAGGGTTCTCGGCAACTGGTCGCGCAGCCGTTCGACGAACGCGTCGACCGGGTCGGACTGCGGGCCGTGCTTGGTGACGGCGTAGAGGATCGTTCGGGTTCCGTTCCGCGCCACAAGGGTGGACACGAATGGCCCCGCCTGCGGCGAGTTCGCCACGGCGAGCGCCTGCTCCGGCGGTGCGTTCGGAAGGATCGTGGCCACCGAGTCGACCCGTGCGACCTCGGGATCGCCCGCTATCGTTTGAGCGAGACGGTAGACATCGGTGAACCCGGCGCCGAGAACCCCGCGCGGATGGTCGACGACGATCTGAACGGGAGCGACCTGGCCCTCGCCGAACGCCTCCGCCGTTATCTCAGCGGCGACCCGCGGACCCGCGTCGGGCGGCAGGATCGACGGCCCCGACGACCCCATCCGCAAGCCGAGCGCCGGCGCCGCGAGCACGCCGAGGATCAGGACCGACACGACGAGCGCCGTCCATGGGCGACGCATGACCGTCATGGCCCAGCGGTGCCATACCGCGCCCTCGACCGAACGCTTTCGCTTGATCGCCCACTTGTTGACGCGACGGCCGAGCAGTCCCAGGAAAGCCGGGAGCAACGTCAACGCTGCCGCCCCAGCGAGCGCCACCGCGATCATCGGCGCGAATCCCATCGAGCGGAACGCCGCGACGTTGACGAGCTGCGTTCCCGCGAGCGCCACGACGACCGTCATCGCGGACACGAACACCGCTTTGCCGCTCGAGGCCATCGCCTCGGCGATCGCCTGCGAAACGGCCCGGTCGTTCCGAAGATGCTCGCGGAACCGCGTCAGGATGAACAGCGAATAGTCGATGCCGACGCCGATGCCGACCATCGACGCGGTGTTCTGCGCGAAGGTGCTGACCGTCGTTTGGCTGGCGATGATCGATATCACGCCGAACGCGACGCCGAGACCGACGAGCGCCATCACCAGCGGAACGCCGGCCGCGACGACCGAACCGAACGCGATCACGAGGATGATCAGCGTGATCGGCAACGCGATCCGCTCGGCGCGCTCGAGGTCGGTGGTTGTGGTGTGCTCGAACGCCGCGTAGAAGGGCGGAGCGCCGGTGACGAGCGCCGTGATCCCGCTCCCCCTCGCGGAATCCTCAACGGCCTTCTCGACCGCGGGGTTGTGCGCGAGAGCTTGATCCTGGTCGTCGGTGATGCCCACCGTCGCCGTCAGGACGTGACCGTCGCGCGAGATCGACCGTTCCGATGCCGCGTAGGGGTCGGACACGGCCGCGACGCCCGGCGCCTTCAGCAGCGCGGCGCGGACCTTCTCGAACGTCTGTCGGAACTTCGGGTCGGTGGCGGTGAGCGTGTCGGACTTCATGACCAGCAGGTCGGTCAGCTCGTACGCGGAGAAGTCGTTCTCGACCGCCTTCGCGACGAAGTCCGACTGCGAGCCCGGAACCTCGAAGCCGCCTTGTGAAAGGTTGTCCGAGATCTTTCCGAGCGCCGGACCGAGGGCGAAGAGAATCGCGACCCACGCGATCAGCACCCAGACGCGCCTGCGGTAGGCGAACGTCCCGAGGCGGTAGAACCGGGATCGTTGCACGTTCGGTGCAGGGTCGCGTTTCCCGTTGAGCTCCATCTTCTCCATCTCCTCCCCGAAGGTCCTACGGACACGGCCACAAAGCGACCATCACGAAGGTCCGCATGTTCTCGATGCGCGCCCGGAAGTCCCCGAGCTCCGTCAATGCGTCCGATACCTGCTCGACACCGATGAAAGCCGACACGATCACTTCGGCCGTCGTTCGTGGATCCAGATCGGTGCGCGCGTCGCCTTCCTCTTGTGCGGTCCGGATCAGCTCCGCGACCATCTCGAACCACACCCGGAGGTAGCCCGTCAGCTTCGGCGCCAGCCGGCGTTCGCGCGCAAGCTCCACGCACAGCCGCCCGACGACGCGCGCCGAGGCGTCGACCTCGTACATCTCACATCCGCAGTCGAGCATCGCGTTGAGTCGGTCGATCGCGCGAGGATGCTCCTGCATCACCGCGAGGATGGAGGCGTGCCACTGCTCCTGCTTGGTGCCGAACACATCGAGCGCGAGCGCCTCCTTTGAAGGGAAGTGGAAGTAGAAGGCGCCTTTCGTGAGGCCGGTGTCCCTGACGATGTCGTTGAGGCTTACGCCGTTGTAGCCGTGTTCGGCGAACGCGAGGGCGGCCACAGCCAGGATGTGCTGGCGGGATGCCTCGCCCCGATCGGTGGCGGCTGCCGGGCTGATGTGGGCTTCCATCGCCTCATCCTTCCATACCGACCAGTCGGTTTGTCAAGGGGCCAGCCTAACTCCGAGCCGCACCTTCGCCTCCCATGACGCGTTCAAGCAGGTCGGACGGTTGTGAAGAAGGTCTCACTCGCTTCTGGCGTCGCGTTGTACGAGAATGGTGACGATTCAGGGGACCGGAACGGGGGTGGCGGGAATGGCGACGATCCTGCTGGTTGATGGCGATTCGGTGGAACGAAGGATCATGCGCATGACGCTGGACCTCGACGGTCATCGAGCCGCTGAGGCAGGGACCGGACGGGAAGCGCTCGAGATCATCGCGAAGTACCCCGTCGATCTGATGTTCCTCGGCACCAGCCTCGGCGACGTCGACTCCTACGCGGTGATGACACGAACGCGTGCACTACCGGGGCGCGAACATACTCCGATCGTCGCGATCCTCGATGGGGACGACGAGAAGGGTCCCGTCGAGTCCTTCATCGCCGGGGCGATCGATCTTCTGATCCGCCCGTTCGGTGCGCACGATCTGCGCGAGGTCGTCCTCCGCGCGACGTCTTCCGGTGAAGTCGACCGCCGTCGCGTGCTCGTCGGCCGGCAGCTCGAGGCGTTCAAGACCGCGCAGCGCTTGCAAGAGCAAGCGCGCTCCTCTCCTCAAACGTAACGCAGCTCGTCGCTTTCGTCGTCGGCGACAGAGCGAACGCACGTCGGGCAGAACCACCGGGCGTCCAGCGGTGTGCCGCACGACTCGTGGCGGAGATGCTCGATCTCGCTCGGCTCGACGGCACCCCACTGCGCGAGCATCCGCAACGCCCCCGCGAGCCCTCGTCCCGCGCCGGAGAGCTCGTATGCGTGACGCGGCGGCCGGGTCTGGTACGGCCGGGCGACGACGACTCCCTCCGCCTCCAGATGCTTCAGCCGCTGTGACAAGACATTCGAAGCGATGCCGGGGATCTCGGAAAGCAGATCGTTGAACCGGCGGCCGCCCCCGCGCAAGGCGTCGACGATCAGCAAGGCCCACCGGTCGCCGACCCGGGCCACCGCCCTCGCGAGGGGGGAGTCGTCCGAGGACGGTGCGTCCGCCAGCCCCCGGCCGGCCGCGATCGTTCCACCCTTGCGCATAGACATCCTGGCCATCCTATCGTCCATTTGCGCTGCTGGTTTGCTCATAGTAACTTGCAAGTCGCAAGTATATCCGGAAAGCAGGCAGGAGGGTTCAGATGGCGGTTTTCACGGAGCTCAGGGACGCGATCAAGAAGCTTGCCGAAGACGTCGGACCCTCGCTGGTCGGCGTCGGGCAGCGTTGGGGCGTCGGCTCCGGCGTCGTGATCGGACCCGGAAAGGTACTCACCAACGCGCACAACATCCGCGGCGACGAGCTCGCCGTGACGTTCTCCGACGGCCGCACGGAGGTCGGATCGGTGTCCGGCATAGACGTGGACGGCGACATCGCGGTCGTCTCCGTCGACACGAAGGACGCGCCGGCGGTGAAATGGTCGGCCAACGGCGGGCCGGACCTCGGCAGCCCCGTCTTCGCGCTCGCGAACCCGGGCGGTCGCGGCTTGCGCGTGACCGTGGGACTCGTGTCTGGGACGGAGCGTTCGTTCCGCGGGCCGCGCGGCCGCCGCATCTCGGGAAGCCTGGAGCACACCGCGCCGCTGCTGCCGGGATCCTCCGGCGGTCCGATCGTCGACGAGGACGGGACCTTGCTGGGCCTCAACACCAACCGTCTCGGCGAAGGGTTCTATCTCGCGATCCCGGCCGATCAAGCGTTGCGCGATCGCGTCGACGGGCTCGGGCGCGGCGAAGCGCCGGAGCGTCCGCGACTCGGCGTGGCGATCGCTCCGGCAGAGGTCGGTCGTCGTCTGCGTAGAGCCGTGGGCCTACCGGAAGCGGACGGTTTGCTCGTGCGCGGCGTTGAGGAGGAAAGCCCGGCCGCGCACGCCGAGATCCGTGAAGGCGACCTGATCACAAAGGCCGGCGACAAGCCGGTACGCGACACCGACGATCTCCACGCCGCGCTCGACGCGCTGACGGGCGGAGCCACGCTGAAGCTCACGGTCCTCCGCGGGACCGAGGAGCGTCAGGTCACCGTCGCGTTCGGCTGACGAGACGAAGTTCACTTTCTGAGGGGGAAAAAGGGCAGCGGCTCGATCCCGAGATCGAATGCCAGGAGCTCGCCGGTGCCGGAGCAGGTGACGTATAGGGTGCCGTCGCCGATGCAGGCGTTGGTCGGCTCGGTGTGCTCGGGAAACTCCATCGTGTTCTTGAGGATGCCCTCGGCGTCGTAGACCTGGATGACGTCGCCCATGGAGCCGCACGCGTAGAGATCGCCGTCGGACGCGAAGCAGAATCCGTCGGGGAACCCGCGCGGGAGTGTGACGAATTCTTGCGGCTCCCCCACGCCGTCGGGCGTCCAGTCGAACGCGATGATCTTCATGATGTTGGACTGCGCGACGTAGAGACGCCCGTCGGGCCCGAAGCCGATCCCGTTGCAGAACATCGGGACGTCGGCGACCACCTCGGCCTCGCGCGTCTCGGGATCGAGGCGCCACACGCGGCCGACCAAGAAGTTCGCGAAGTCCTCCCAGTTGCGCGGGTCGGTGAAGTAGAGCTTGCCGTCGGGCCCGAAGCAGATGTCGTTCGGCCGATGCGGCGCGTCGCCGGGCAGGTCGGGGAGATCCTCGCAGCCACCCTCGAGCGTGACCCGCTGGATCCTCCCTTCGACGAGGCCGCCGGGCGCGTGCCAGTAGCCGCCGGGCCCCAAGCTCAGTCCCCCGTTGTTCGCGACCCACAGGTCGCCGTCGGAGCCGAGCGTCGCGCCGTTGGCTCCCCCGCCGGTTTCCGCGACGAGGGTCTTCGCGCCTTCCGAGCATCGCGTGACGCACTGCCCGCGGATCTCGGTAACCGCGACCTCCCCGTTCCCGAGGAATACCGGCCCTTCGGGGAACCCAAGCCCGATCGCGATGACGCGAGGCTCGATGCTCATGCGAGCTAATCGCGGGCGTCCGGCTGGGGGACGGCGAGCGAATTCAGCCCACCGAGGAGAAGCGTCGTGAGGGACTCGACGAGCTTCGCGCGTGGCATGGTGCGGCGCTCGAGCCAGCGGTCCCCGGCCAGATGCACCATGCCGACGATCCCGTGCGCCCACTCCTCGGCGTACTCGACGTCGACACCGAAGCGTTCGGCCTCCGCGCGCAGCAGGTGAGTCACCTCGGCGGCGACGCCGCGCAGGAAGCTGGACGCGGCTGCGCCTCCCTGCCGCCGTTCGGCGATCGTCGTCGCGAGCTCGGCGATCGTTTCCTGGATCACGAAGCGGTAGATCTCGGGTTCCTTCTCGACGAGCTCCAGGTACGCGTCGATCGTCGCGGAGAGCCGCCCGGCCGGCTCGGTCTCGCGGTCGAGCGCCTCGTGCAGGCGGCGGAGGAGCAGCTCGAGGTAGCGCTTCCCCAGCGCCTGCGACAGCCCGGCCTTGTCGCCGAAGTGGCGGTACAGGATCGGCTTGGTGACGCCGGCCTCGGCGGCGATCTCGTCCATCGACACCGCAGGACCTTCCTTGCGGATCGCCCGGTCGGCGGCGTCGAGGAGCTCTTCCCGCCGGGCTTCCTTGCGGGAGGTTCGGGTCGTATCCGTGCTTGACAGGCTCACGTTACTCATGGTAACAGTTACTCAGGGTAACACGCAAGGACTGCGGAGGAGTGCGTGGCAGAGGGAACGTTGAGGGTAGCGGTGACCGGGGCGGCCGGGTTCCTCGGCCGTGCCGTCGTGCCGGCGCTCCGCGACGATCCGGCGATCGGCCGGGTCGTCGCGATCGACCGCGTCTCCGGTGACATCGCCGGGGTCGACTGGGCCCTCGCCGACATCCGCGACCCGACCCTGGCCGACCGGCTCGACGGTGTGGATGTGGTCGTGCATCTCGCCGCCGT
This sequence comes from Actinomycetota bacterium, assembly GCA_040905475.1. NCBI lineage: Bacteria > Bacillati > Actinomycetota > Actinomycetota bacterium. Next base: position 33,158 of record JBBDRM010000053.1, on the reverse strand, counting down.
GGTGCTCGGGGATATGCGACTGGCCGAGGACGTCAACGTGCGCGGGACGGCCAACGTGGCCGAGGCCGCGGCGCGGGCCGGGTGCAAGCGTTTGGTCCACGCGTCCTCCGTCGCCGCGTATGGGTTCGGGGTCGCCGGGCGGCTCCTCACCGAGGAGGACCCGCTCCGGCCGCTCGACACGTTCCCCTACTCGCGCACCAAGGGTGCGGCCGAGCGCGCGCTCGACGACGTGGAGAAGAGCCACCCTCAGCTGCAAGTCGTCCGGCTCCGTCCCTCGATCATCCTCGGACCGAACACCCACGAGCTCGCGATGCGTCTCGCCGGCGGCCTCAGCGTCCGACCCGGGCGCTACGCGAGCGCGACGCAGTACGTGCACATCGACGATGTCGTCGAGGCGTTCCGTCTCGCGACGCTTTCGGACGCGACCGGAGCATTCAACATCTCGCCGTCGGACACCCTGACCTACCGAGACATGGCGACGATCGCCGGCGCTCGCCTGGTGACCGTTCCGGCCGGCGCCGCGCGGTTCGCGACGCGGCTCGCCGAGCGGTACCGCCCGGCGATGGGCATCGGCCCGGGCTGGGTCATCATCGCCCAGCGCCCGCCGCTGGTCTCGGGTGAGAAAGCCGAGCGGGTGCTCGGCTGGCGTCCCAAGTACTCGGGACGCGAAACCGTCGAAGAGTTCGTTCGCACATCACGTGGAGGAAAACGATGAACCCCCTACTCGCACACGTAACCGGGACCGGCTTGGACGACTGGGCGATCGTGGCCGTGCCGTTGCTCGGGCTTCTCGCGATCACCGGAGCGCTCGCGCGCCCGAACGGCGGCCGGAGCGTGCTCGCGCGCATCTCCGATCGGCTCGAGAAGGTGACCGGCATCGCGGGCTGGGCGGCGGCGACGATCGGGATCGGACTCGGAGCGCTCAGCATCGCCGTCATCGGGTTCTACTGGGATGTCGCGTGGCACATCGACCTCGGGCGCGACAAGGAGCTGTTCACGCCCGCACACGACATGATCCTGCTGGGATTGCTGCTGATCCCGGTGGCCGCCGGCGCGGCGATCGTGCTCGCGAGCGTAACGCGGGCCGAGACCCGGCTCCGCGTAGGAGCCTTGCGGGTTCCCTGGTCGTCGCTGGCGTTGGGGGCGATCGGTCTCGGTGCGCTGACCGGCTTTCCGCTCGACGAGCTGTGGCACCGCGCGTACGGCATCGACGTGACGATGTGGGGGCCGACGCATCTCATGATGATCGGTGGGGCCTCGATCACGCCGATCGCCTTGTGGCTGGTGTTCCGCGAATCGGGCGCGTCGGTCAAGGAGCGCGTGCCGCGGACGATCGCGATCGTCCTCGCTGGCGCGACACTCACCGGACTGTCGACGTTCCAGGGCGAGTTCGATTTCGGGGTCCCCCAGTTCCAGCTCCTCTATCACCCGGTGCTCGTGGCCGGGGCGGCTGCCGGCGCGCTGACGCTCGCGCGGATCGTGCTCGGGCGATGGGGCGCCTTGAAGGCGGTCGTCGGGTTCCTCGCCATCCGTGGGCTCGTCGCACTGCTCGTCGGTGGGATGCTGGGCCACACCGAGCCGCGGTTCCCGCTCTACATCGGCGCCGCGCTCGCCGTCGAGCTCGTCGCCCGTCTCGCCGGAACCGAAAACCGCTTGCGGTTCGCGGCCTGGAGCGGCGTCGCCTGCGCGACGCTGGGACTCGGTGCCGAATGGGGTTGGACGCACGTCTGGGGGCTGCACCCATGGAACGGCGACCTGATCCCCGACGCGCCGATCCTCGCGCTCGTCGCTGCGGTGTCGGCCGCCACGCTCGCCGCCGGACTGGCGACGATCGCGCGCGGTGAGTTCGAGACGCCCGCCGAGCCCGCAGTCCGGCCGGTCCGGTTCGGGATCGTCGCCGTTTCCCTGATCGCACTCGCGGTCGCGATCGCACTTCCGTTCAAACGGACGTCCTCCGACGACGTGACCGCCGCGATCTCGCTCGCGCGTGTCGGCGACTCGGCTCTCGTCGACGTGACGCTCTCACCCGCCGATGCGGCGGAGGGCGCCGCGTGGTTCGAAGCGATGTCGTGGCAGAGCGGCCGCCTCGTGCTCGCGCCGCTCGAGCGGATCGGGTCCGGACGCTACCGCACAGCCGTTCCCCTGCCGGTGACCGGCGGAGCGAAGACGCTCGTTCGCCTGCACCGCGGCAGCGAGATCATGGCCGTGCCGATCTACCTGCCGGCCGATCCGGAGATCGGCGCCGAGGAGATCCCGGCGGTTGATCGCACGGCGACGTTCGCGCGCGACTCGCGCCTGCTGATGCGCGAGTCCCGGACCGGCAACCCGCTCACCGCGCGGTTCGTCTTCGGCACGCAAGCGTCGATCGTGGTGGCGTGGATCGCGGTGATCGGATTTGCGGCGTTGCGGGTCGGACGCCCGGATCGGACGACGATAAAGAGGAAAGGTCGGAGGTTCCGCTTCGCGGCGGCGTAACGGACCGAAGGGAGATTCGGATGCGATTCAGCTTGTTCTACGAGCACCAGCTCCCGCGACCGTGGGACGCCGACTCCGAGCGCCGCCTCTTCAACGACGCGCTCGAGCAGATCGAGATCGCCGACCGGGTCGGCTTCGACGCCGTCTGGTTCGTCGAGCACCACTTCATGGAGGAGTACAGCCACTCCTCCGCGCCCGAGGTGTTCCTCGGGGCGGTCTCGCAGCGAACCAGCCGGATCCGGCTCGGCCACGGCATCGTCCAGATCCCGCCGGACGTGAACCATCCCGCACGCGTCGCCGAGCGGGTCGCGACGTTGGATCTGGTCTCGGGCGGACGGGTCGAGTTCGGCACCGGCGAATCGAGCTCCGCCGCCGAGCTGGGCGGCTTCGGCGTGCGACGCACCGAGAAGCGCGCGATGTGGGAGGACTCGATCGAGGCGATCACGCGCATGTTCGTCGAGGAGCCTTTCGCCGGCTGGGAGTCGCCTTACTGGCGGATGCCGCCGCGCAACGTCGTTCCGAAGCCCGTCCAGAAGCCGCATCCCCCGCTGTGGGTCGCCTGCTCGCGGCGCGAGACGATCCACTTCGCCGCGCGGAAAGGCATCGGCGCGCTGTCGTTCTCGTTCGTCGAGCCCGAAGACGCCGGGCAGTGGGTGCGCGAGTACTACGACCTGATCGACTCGGACGAGTGCGTCCCCGCCGGCTTCGCCGTCAACCCGAACGTCGCCGTCGTGCTCCCCATGATGTGTCACGAGGACGAGCAAACCGCGATCGAGCGCGGCATCGACGGCACCCATTTCTTCGGCTTCGCGCTGGCGCACTACTACGGCGTGACGCCGCACTCCCCCGGGCTCACCAGCGTGTGGCAGGAGTTCCTCGAGCGACGCGACCAGGACGGATTCAATCGCGATGTGATCACCGCCGACGACGCGCCGCTCGCGGTACGGATCATGCAGCACGGCCTCGGCTCGATGCGCGGCGCGGTGGGGACTCCCGATCAGGTCGCCGAGCTGTGCCGGCGGTACGAGGCCGTCGGCGTCGACCACGTCGGCTTCGCGCTTCAGGCCGGGAAGAACCGCCACGAGGACATCTGCGAGTCGCTCGAGCTGTTCGGCAAGCGGGTCATGCCGGAGTTCACCGAGCGCCGCGAGCAGAAGGATCGAGAGAAGGCCGAGCGGCTCGCGCCGGCGATCGAGCGGGCGCTCGCCCGGCGCTCGCCGGCGCGTTCGGCTCCCTCCGGCTACCTGATCGACGAGGAAGCGGAGGTCGAGCGGGCGCGACACACGCGCCGGCGTCGGTCGCTCAACCCTCGCGCGCTGGTGCGGGAGGGAGTTGCCGACGCTCGGGCGTCTGCCCGGCGCCGGGGAAGCAAGGTGCTTGGACACTGGGCCGGCCGGCGCTCGGACGCACAGATCGAGAAGCGGTTCGCGTCGGGGCTGGTGCAGCGCGGCCTGTACACGGCGATGGCGGCGTCGTTCAACCCCACGATGTCGTTCGGGTTCGAAGGTGAGATCCAGCACGAGCTGAAGTTCCCGGCGACCGGTGGCGACACGGCCGTGTGGACGATCGAGGTGCGCGACGGGAAGGCCACAGCCCGCTCCGGCCCGGCCCGCTCCCCCGCCGTCACGCTGCAGATCGCGGCCGGAGCCTTGGTGCGGCTGGCGGCGGGCGAGAATCCTGCCGTGGTCCTGCTCGACGGCCAGATCGACGTGAAGGGCGACATCGGCGTCGCGATGCGGCTGGTCGAGATGTTCGGCGGGGCGTCTCCCTACTGAGATGACGCGCGCGCCGGGGCCGACGGTTCGGCAGGCGCTCCGCACGCTCCGCTCCGAAGACCTTCTCACCGCTCTGCTCGCACTGCACCAAGAGCATGGGGACGTCGCGGGCTTCCGATACGGCCGCAAGGCATGGGTGGCGATCCGCGATCCCGAGCACATCGAACACGTCCTCGTCGCGCGGAACGACAACTACACGAAGTCGTACGACTACCGGCTCCTCGCCGTGGTGACCGGCAGAGGGTTGCTGACCAACGAGGGCGCCGCGTGGGCGGGGCAGCGCCGGCTCATCCAGCCGATGTTCGCCGGGCGACATCTGAGCCGCTTCGCCGGAGACATGACCGCCGCCGCGGCGACCGCACTCGACCGTTGGGAACGAACGCCCGACGGCTCGCGCATCGACGTCGCCGAGGAGATGAGCGTCCTCACGCTCGACGTCGTCGGCCGCGCGCTGTTCGGCGCCGACCTCGGAGCGCATGCCGGGCGGATCGCTCCGGCGGTGACCGTCGGGCTCCGCACGGCGATCACGTTCGCGCGGGTTCCGTTCATGTGGCTCGTGCCGCAGCGGCTGATCAACCTCGGAGCTGCGATCCTGTTCCGGTTCCCGATCCCTCGGTTGCGGCGCATCCACCGGTCGGTCACGACGCTCGACGACGTTGCGGTCTCGATCATCGACTCGCGCATCGAGCGCGATGAGGAGCACGACGACCTCTTGGGACTCCTGCTCGCGGCGCGCGATCCCGACACCGGCGAGCGCATGAGCAAGCGCCAGATCCGCGACGAGCTGATGACGTTCCTGCTCGCGGGGCACGAGACGACGGCGAACGGCCTCGCGTGGATGTGGTACCTACTGTCGTCGCATCCCGAGGCGCGCGAGCGGATGAGCGCCGAGGCCGACGCGGTGCTCGGCGACCGGACGCCGACGGCGGACGACGCGACGCGGCTGCCCTGGACGGCCGCGTGCTTCCAGGAAGCGATGCGGCTGTACCCGCCGGCGTGGATCCTCGAGCGAGACGCGATCGGACCGGACGAGGTCGGCGGCTTCGAGATCCCCCGCCGCGCGACGGTCGTGATCTCGCCCTACGTCGTGCACCGCAACCCCGCCGTGTGGAAGGACCCCGACGTGTTCGACCCTGAGCGATTCCTTCCCGGCGCGGCGGCCGGGCGGCCGCGCAGTGCCTACCTCCCGTTCGGCGCCGGGCGGCGGATGTGCGTCGGCGCCGGGTTCGCGATGATGGAAGGGACCTTGCTCGCGGCGATGATCGCGCGGCGGTTCACGCTGGACCTGGTGCCCGGGGCGGATGTGGTCCCGGAACCGACGGCTACGCTACGGCCGCGCGACGGCCTTCCGATGATCCTGCGGCGACGGGATGCGGCGGCGCCTTGAGGTTCGCTATCGTGCCGTCCAAGCGGGAGGTGCGCTGTGCGCCTGGACATCGGTGACATCGTCGGACGGATCCAACAGGGCGTGCAGAACGTCACGGGCAACGCGAAGACGGCGACCGACCTGCTCGAGATCCTCCGCGACACGCATCGCATCCTGATGAAGATCGAGGCGATGGTCGACCGTGTCGACGAGACCGCGCGCGAGTGGGAGAAGAAGCTGTCCGGCATCGAGGTGTCCCCCGAACGGCTCGCTCGACTCGAGAAGGCGGTCTTCAACATCGAGCGCGCCACGATGGGCGTCGAGGCGACGATGGGATCGCTCCCGCGGGTGCTGCGTACCCGTATCGAGAAGCGCCGCCAGCCGGGTGCCGGGGACACGCTCCCCGACTGGGATCAGCCCTAGCTCGGGACCGCGAAGAAGGTCTGGACTTGCTGGCTGAACATCAGATCGCCGGCGACCTTCAGCTTCCCCGACATGAACAGCTGCACGCCGTTCTCCTGTCCCGATATGAGACGCAGGAACGGAACGAGCGTGGCCGTGAGGGTCACCCGAGGCGACGCGGAGCGACCTTTCTCGACAGCAGCCGTTCCATCGGAAACCTTCAGGGTGTACGGGTGCTCGACGTCTTCGTCGGTCACGACCCACTGGATCTCAGCCTCAACGCCTTTCGCCTTTTCCGGGACGAAGCGTTCTTGCATCCCCTGGAAGATCCGGTCGAGCACCGCGTCGGTCCCGGCGGTGCGGATCCCGGTCTCGATGTCGGCGTCCGACGCACCGCGGATCATCTCGGTGAACTGCTCGGGCGTCATGTCGATCTGAGAGATGTCCATCTCGTCTGCCATGGTTCTTCCCTCCTCGCTCAGGATGCGGTGTCGCGGGTTCGCCGATGCTCGACGACGCGGGTGAGGTGCTCGCCGAGGTGCGCGTTGACCTGACGCTCCATCGCACGCGCGAGCTCGGCATCGACGACCATCTCTGCCAGCGGCCGCAGCCGCTTCACGAGCTCGGCGAGACGCGGAACGTCCTCGGGCGGTGGAAGCTCGTCGCCGTACGGGGCGAATATGTGCTTCTCGGCCATGGCGACCATCCGCCCGGCGACGCGGTCCATGTCGCGCCGGAGCTTGCGGAGCTCCTCGAGGACGGCGTCGAGCGGGATCCCGGCGGCCGCGAGCTCGGCGCCGGCGTGAAGCAGTCGCGGGCTGGCGACGCGGAACCGCTCGCCCTCCGGCTCGAGGATCCCGAAACGCATCCCCTCCTGGAGCAGCTCCACGCTCGCCTGTGCGCCGAACATCTCGAGCAGCTCCTCGGGGGTGACGTAGGTCGGCACTTCGTCGGACCACTGACCGGTGAGCGCTTCGCCGAGGCCCATCAGCTCGCCGACCTCGTGGCCGCGCTCCAGCGCCTCGATCAACTCGCCGATGTTCGCGAGCGTGTAGCCGCGGTCGAGCAGCTGGCCGATCAGCTTCAGGCGCGCGAGGTGCGCCTCGGAATACAGCCCGACCCGGCCTTCGCGACGCGGCGGCGAGATCAGGCCGCGGTCCTGGTACGCGCGCACGTTACGGACCGTGGTACCCGCTTCGCGGGCCAGCTCGTCGACGCGGTATTCGCTCATCGAGATCGCGGGGTAGCGTCGATCCGAGCCAGCTTGCGGATGAGGGCCGGTGACAAGTGCGACAGGCCGCGGAGGACGTGCGCCTCCGGCGCGACGGGGACCACGGCCGTGTTCTCGCGGACGGCGCGGACGATCGCGAGCGCGACCCGCTCCGGAGTGAAGTTGCGCAAGCCGTAGATGCGAACGGCCGCGCGACGGCGGCGGGCTTGCTCGGCCTCGTCGATGCCGACGAACCGCGACGTCCGGGTGATCGACGTGTTGATCAGGCCCGGACAGATCGCGCTCACGCCCACACCGGCTCCGGCGAGCTCGGCACGCAGACACTCGGAGAGCATCAGCACGGCGGCCTTCGTCGTCGAGTAGGCGGGCAGCGTGCGCGACGGAAGGAACGCCGCCGCGGAGGCCACGTTGACGATGTGGCCTCCTTCGCCGCGCTCCACCATCTCCCGCCCGAAGAGCAGCGACCCGTGGATCACCCCCCAGAGATTCACGTCGAGGATCCGCCGCCAGTCGTCGAACTCGGTCTTCAAGAATGGCCCGGCGAGCCCGATGCCGGCGTTGTTCACGATCACATCGGGCACGCCGAGGTCGTGAAGCACGGTCTTGGCGAACCGCTCCATCGCTTCGCGGTCGGAGACGTCGATCTCGAACGGGTGGGCTTGCGGGCCGAGCAGGGCGGCGAGCTCCGCGGTGCGCGTCGCGGCGCGAAGGTCGATGTC